>JAZFYO010000084.1:0-2685 GCA_036443615.1 Binatia bacterium
CGACCATACGGATCCTGTTCTTTTCCCTCTGCATACCGATTAAAGGCTTCAACTGATCGAACGAGATTCTGCTCTGGAAGATTTCGGGACTTAGCAATTTCTTCGAGATTCTGCCTGGCGATACTAATATCCGGCCTCATTCGAAGATAGTCTTTCACGTAGGCGTAGGCAATTTCTGGAACCGTGGAGATGAAACGTGGCCAGGTTGCGTAGAGGTCAACCAATCTTTCATCCAAAAGAATATAGGCGACCTTACCGGGTTGTTGGGCAAGGGCTATTTCCCTTTCAGGAGATAGCTTTTCATTACAGAACCGGCTGCCCTCCTTATTGATCATTATGGCACCTTCCGCATATAGTCCATCATCCGGATGTTGCCAGGTGACAAGGAGTCGCTTGATAACCATGTTGATAACCATTTTTGGCACCAGCGGGAGAATCAGTCCCATGAACTTTGCTGCCAGACCGCCTGTCGGTAGCAGCTGAACAAATGCTTTTTTCTCGGGCGGGACGAAGCGAATTTCCGGGCCCCAGGTAATATCCATGTTGACAAGCTTGCCTCCCATTTCTCTCACGAGACGATGCCCGTCACCCTCGGCGTGTGGATTGATACCATCAACAGTGGCAAATTCCTCTCCTTTGTAGGTGGTGATCATCGACTTGGAATTCGCATAGTCCCCGGCAGCGAGCACAATTCCCTTCGTGGCTTTAATTCGAACCGTTCTTCCCACGACATCCGCTTCAAGCTCATCCACTCTGGTGTTACCCTTGATTAGTTTTTGCACCGCTGCGTTGCAGTAAATGGACCCTCCTAGACTCAGAAATCGGCTCTGCAGTGTAGCGATATAGGCCTTGGCATTGGGGATCACATTGTGCATACGGGGAACGCGATTCGGCGGTTCGGGGCTGGGTCCGTGAAAATTCAAGCCCATACCGACCAGCCAATCATAGGTGTGGGCAGTTTGCGACAGAAAGAACCTTCTTAACGGCTCATTGTTTCGGGCCTCAATTGCAGGAGCGGCAAATTTTCCAACATCTTCAATACTGGCCTCCAGGCTGTCTTCGATTCCGTTCTTTTGCTGCAGACCAGTACAACAGGCGGTAAGGGAACCGACTGCGATACCCGTGGTCCCTCCCAGAACGGGTTGCTTCTCCAGGAGCAGCACCTCAAGACCGTTCTCCGCTGAGCTGACAGCAGCAGCCAACCCGCTGCCTCCTCCTCCTACTACAATCACATCGTATTCTGATTTCATGTGATTGTGCTCTGCCGTGAGGTTCGAGATGCCGCCTCTCAGACCTACGCGACTCGACCCGTTGGCTCCATTCCCTTAGAAACGCGAGCGATGTTCTCCAAGACCGCTCGGCTATCCTCGATCATGAAATGGGGGGACCCGGCCGCGTTGTGCGTTGACCAGGTCACGTTATCGAGTTTCAGAAGAGGGCAGTCCGGAGGAACAGGTTCCCAGCGGTAAACATCCAGGGCCGCCCCGGCAATCTTTCTGTCCTTGAGGATGCTGAAGAGGGCACCCTCGTCCACAACCCCTCCTCGAGAGGCATTGATGAGATAAGCACCCTTTTTCATGGCTGCTAGGGCCTCGGCATTGATCAATTTTTCGGTTGACGCATTATACGGAACGTTGATGCCGACGAAATCGGACACCTTCATGAGATCAACCAAGCTTCGGTGATAGACGGCCCCGACCGAACCTTCCAGTTTCTCGGTAAGCCGGTGACGCTGATAGTAGGCAATCTTCATTCCCAGGCAACAAGCTCGCTGAGCGACCTCCAGCCCATTTTCGCCAAGGCCCACCATGCCTAGTGTCCTCCCTGAGATTACCTGGATGTTCTGGATGTCTCCCCAGTTGAAGGAAGTTCGGGACGGCCCCACGGATCTTGAGCCGTCATTGCACCCAGCCCGAGCAAGTGCCGCCGCGTGGGCGTGTGTTAATTTTCTCGCCAGGGACAGAATGAGCAGGATGAAGTGCTCGGCTACGGAAATCGTGCTGATGCGCCTGAGATTTACAGTAGGGACACCAAATTCCCGAGCTGCCTCCAGGTCTATGTTACTGTAGTCCCATCCGAATTTATGAATTAGCCGTAGACGTCCCTGGCCAAAGCGGATCAGGTCACGGGTGACATTTGCGCTTTCAGCGACGAGATAGTCCGCCTCCCGAACGTAATCAGCCAGCTTTGCCCCATCATCACAGATGACTCCTCTGATCCCGGGTGGAAGTCCCAGGATGCCGGGTTGTTCGGTGAGGCGACTCAGGGGTTCAGCAATCGATTCACCAAAGAAATAATGAAGCGCCCGTTCAGCCCGAGGTGACGCTACCCCATTGAGCGCCGCCTCCATGAGTCGGAACATGTTGTCCTCCTCAGTAAAGAGGACTACTTGAGACGCCATCTTTTCGCTCCGGTATTGCGATTTAAGTGATAGCCGCCCGATTTTTGCTGCACTCAATGATTTTCGCAATCGGAGTGCCAGCCTGCCTTATGGAGACGAGAGCAGCGGACGCAAGCAAAGCGGAGACTATCCGATAACGAGCCATTGTGTCAATTTGGAGTATCACCTGCACTAGCCAGGAATGCCCTGAGCCCATCTCTTTGTCGTCGTTGAATCCAATACCGGGATACCATAGAATTCATGGCCGAAATTTAGCATCAAGTTATATCGAACACGGGGATTCA
>JAZFYO010000085.1:0-7838 GCA_036443615.1 Binatia bacterium
AGAGGCCAATATCATCTTTGGGGCAGTCATCGATGAGCGCGTCAAGGAAGAGATTCGCATCACAGTTATTGCAACCGGGTTCGGAGGGCAGGATAAGGGTAAGGAGCCGGTAAAGGAGACCCCTGTAAGCCTGTCCAAAAAGGAAATTAAGGAGAAAAAGGTGATCCATTTGGGAACCATCGTGGACGACCTGGATTCCCCCACTTGGCAACGTAAGAAACAGGAGGGCACAGAGCAGGAGGTTGTTCCGCTAGATAAGATCGTTCAGTTGGCCCCGGAAGATCAGGAGGATGAGTTCGATATCCCGACCTTTCTGAGAAAACGAATGGATTAGCCCTGAGTCGAGGATCTAATCCCGATCCGACATTAATCAGCCCAAGAAATTTCCCCGGATGGGCATCGGATCGCGGCAAAGATCTATTTGAACCATGAATCGGCAACTCACTCGGAGTACACTTACTAACCTACGATCAATATGTCAGCAACTCTTGCATCAGCTCAGTATCATATCTGGCTTGAATATTTTTGTCGGATCGGGGCTAACTATTGGCAAGGTCCTTTAAGGCTTCCCTAGAAGGACACATTTTCAAACTCTGAGCAGCCCCTGAGACTCTGACCCCTCCCGTTGCAGTGCATCTACCGGTGAACCCCGAACCATCAATCCCTGTTCACCCTTTCTCCTTCGGCGATGAGAGTAGCCATTGCATGGAACTTCGTGTGCGTGATGGAAACAACGAAGTGCTGGATTCCAAGTTCCCGGGCAAGCGATGAGGCCTTGTTGTGAAGAACAACCGTGGGCTCTCCGCTTGCGAGGGATAGCACCTCGATATCGAGCCAGCCGACCTTAGCGCCCCAACCTTGGCCCAGGGCCTTCATGCCAGCCTCCTTGGCAGCAAAACGTCCAGCATAACTCTCGTATTTATGCCGCTCCCTCCGCTCACAGTATGCAATCTCTTTTTCCGTATAGACCCGTTCACGGAACCTCCGCCCGATCTTGGTGTGCTCTAGAGAGCGCTGTATCCGCGCCACCTCGATCAAATCAATTCCTAAACCGATAATCATCGTCTCATTTTAGGCTTATCAAGACCTTAATGCACTCCTTTTTTTTCACGGCGCCTACCGGCAATGAAAAAGAGGGTTCCAAGGGTCCAGATTCCCAGGACCAGGCCGGCGACTGTCCAGAGGTTTTTATTGTAGCCATTATGGCTTGCGATGAGGCGACACAAAATGGCATCGAGGATATGAATGATGGATACCGTACGGATTAAGGTGGATGGATCGATATCGGGCTTGATGAAGTAGAGGCCGGAGAGATAACTCACTGCACTGTAAAAATCTATCATTACGGTTTCCTAAATTTCGCCCCAGCACGAAAATATGACCCAGCCGAGGTCCTCTGATGACCGAGGAAGAAGGCGTCAGGCCCTCTTTCGGATCGGGGCACACCTTCCCTTTGCTTCAGCAGTGCCATTTTCTGGCCCTTGACGCCTCCTTCCTCTCCTTAATATACTGTACTGCTTCAAATGGGAAACGTGCTTATGGCCGTCAAGACCATCGAGTGGAAAAATAACAAAGTGATCCTCCTTGACCAGCGGCTTCTCCCGGACAAGGAAGTCTACCGCTCGTATCGGGAATACACAGAGCTGGCGCGGGCGATTCGGGATATGGTCATTCGTGGCGCACCGGCTATCGGCGTGACGGCGGCTATGGGGGTTGCACTCGGCGCTCTATGGGTTAAGGGGAAAAATTTTGATCGTGAGGTCGAGAGGATCTTTGCAGTCTTCGCCAAGACGCGCCCCACAGCCGTCAATCTTTTCTGGGCGTTGGAGCGCATGCGCAGGGTATATGCCGAAAATAGGAGCCAGGGGGTTGACTCTGTGAAACGACTCCTCAAGGAGGAGGCCCAAAAGATTTATGACGAGGATATTGCCGCGAACCGGCTTTTGGGAAGGTTCGGCGCCAAACTCCTCAGGAATGGCTCTCACGTCCTGACCACTTGTAACGCAGGCGCCTTGGCCACCGCCGGTTATGGGACGGCATTGGGCGTGATTCGAGCCATGAAAGATTCGGGTAAGCAGGTCGAGGTTCTGGTAAACGAGACCCGGCCCTATCTTCAGGGGGCAAGGCTCACGGCCTGGGAACTCAAAAAGGATAAGATTCCGGTAACGCTGCTGACGGACAACATGGTGGGCTTTGTCATGCAGCGGAACAATCTCGATGCGGTGATCGTGGGATGTGATCGGGTCGCTGCGAATGGCGACGTGGCTAATAAGATTGGCACTTACACGATCGCCGTGCTAGCCCACAGGCATAAAGTTCCCTTCTATGTCGCCTGCCCCACCTCGACCATCGACACGAAGTGTCCGACGGGGGCTGGAATTCCGATTGAGGAAAGGGACGTGAGGGAGGTCTCGCATATCTTCGGCCGACCTATAACGCCGCGCGGAGTACGCATCATGAATCCTGCCTTTGATATCACCCATCATGAGTTGATCTCGGCCCTCATTACCGAGAGAGGGGTGATCACCCCACCCTTTGGTCAGAACATCCGCGCCCATGTCCGATATTCTTAAGCAGGACAATCTGGAACAACTCTTTCATTCTTGGGCAAAGCCCCGTAAGCAGTGGCGCGTCGGGACCGAGTATGAAAAGGTGGGGATCGAACGCGGCAGCGGCAGGGCTATTCGTTACTCAGGCCCGCACGGTGTCGAGGTCATCCTCAAGGCATTGGTAGATCAATTTAGCTGGCAACCCTTGGAGCAAGAAGGCCATGTGATTGGTCTAAGCAGAGAAAAGGCCCAAGTCAGTTTAGAGCCGGGGGGGCAGATCGAGCTGAGCGGTGAGCCCTGCGAGAATATTCATTGTGCTCGTGCAGAATTTACCCAGCACATTCGCGAATTAGTGGATGTAGCGGAGAGTTTGGATGTGGCATTTTTGGGCCTGGGGATGCAGCCCCTCAGCCCTGTTGAGGAGATCGAGTGGGTGCCCAAAAAGCGCTATCGGATCATGGCTCCCTACATGGGGAAAGTCGGGACGATGGGTCATCGGATGATGAAGCAAACTGCCACAGTTCAGGCCAACTTCGATTACAGCGATGAGAAAGACGCGATGGTAAAGTTCAAAACGGCGATGGGGATCTGCCCTCTCATCACGGCAATTTTTGCTAATTCCCCTATCTCGGAGGGGATGCCTAACGGTTATAAGAGTCTTCGTGGACATATCTGGACCCGGACCGACAACGACCGCTGTGGTCTGCTTCGCTTTGCCTTTTCCTCCAACGTTTCTTTTGCCCATTATGTGGACTATGCCCTTGATGTACCGATGTACTTCATCGTCCGTGATGGAAACTACATCAATTTTACCGGTGTTACCTTTCGCCGCTTTCTCACCCATGGTCACGAAGGCCACCGCCCGACGGAGGAGGACTGGGAGCTTCACCTGACAACCCTCTTTCCGGAGGTGCGGATGAAGCGCTACCTGGAGGTTCGCTCAGCCGACAGCCAGGCCCCGGAGCTCATGCTGGCCTTGCCCGCTCTGCTCAAGGGAGTTCTCTATGAATCCGACTGTTTGGAGGCGGCCTGGGATCTGGTAAAGGGATGGTCCTGGGATGAGAGAATGGAGACCTACCACGACTCCCACCTCTACGGCTTACGGACGCGCATACGTCGTTTTTCCCTTCTCGACCTGGCCAAAGAGCTCTTCGAGATCGCCTGGAAGGGCCTGGAGCGCCAACGGGCCCTGAACTCCAACGGGGAGGATGAGACGATCTATTTAGTGCCCTTGCAGGAGATCGTCCATCAAGGCAAGTGTCCGGCGGACCTCCTCGAGGAGCAGTGGGAGGGAGAGCTGAAGCATGATATTAAAAAGCTGATCGATTACAGTGCCTATAAACTGTCCTGACCTTTGGTGTTCAAATCAAGATTTAATAGTCACAGGCATGGGAAAGTTGAACGCCGCCATTCGGCGCCAGGTTGGAGAGGCTCTCTTTTTCATTCCTAGGCAATCTTGAGCCGCTTTGGTAATTTGCCTGATCATTATGGCAAAGACCAGATATATTGTGGTGGAGGGGCCGATCGGGGTTGGCAAGACGAGCCTGGCAAAGAGTCTGGCCTCTGAGTTTGGGGCACGAGGTGTTTATGAAAATGTGGAGGACAACCCCTTTCTCCCTAAGTTCTACCAAGATAGGGAAACCTATTCCTTCCAAAACCAGATTTTTTTTCTGCTCAGCCGTTATCAGCAGCAGAGGGACTTCATTCAACAGAATCTCTTCAGCCAAAATACCGTAGCCGACTACCTGTTCGCTAAGGACATGATATTCGCCATGCTGACTCTGAGCAGCGAAGAGATGGACCTCTACGAGCAGCTCTACAAGATCCTGGACCCCCGGGTCCCCAAGCCCGACCTGGTGGTCTACCTTCAGGCACGGCCCGAGATTCTTTACAGAAGGATCAAAAAGAGAGATAAGAGTTATGAGAGAGCTGTGACCCCGGAGTACCTAATGGAGGTGGATCAGGCCTATCGTGAGTTTTTCTTTCGCTATGACAACAGTCCCCTCCTGGTGGTACACACCTCGGATATTGATTTCGTGGCAAGCAGCGAAGATCTGGCTGACTTGATTAAAGAGATCAACCGAATGGGTTCGGGGACGCAACATTATATACCGCTTGGATCCAGGTAACCTGGACTGAGACGGATGCCATAAAAAGAGATCTGCCAGGGGGGAGGGGCCTGACCAGTCCTATCGGCAGATGTGGCCTTCCGGCTTTGTCCGGGAGGCCTTTTTATTGTGGGAGGTTCCTTCTATGGAAGGTAAAGTTACGGTACCTGAAATCGGGAAGATGAAGCAGGCGGGGAAGAAGATTACTTCCCTCACGGCATATGACTATTCTTTCGCCAAGATCCTGGATGAAGCAGGAATCGACATCCTCCTGGTGGGGGATTCCCTGGGTTCCGTGATCCAGGGGCAGGAGAGTACCTTGCCCGTCACACTGGACGAGATGGTCTATCACACCAGGGCCGTGGTCCGCGGGCGCAAGCGCGCCTTGGTCGTAGCAGATATGCCCTTTCTCTCCTTCCAGATCAGTGTGGAGGAGGCAAAGCGTAACGCGGGAAGGTTTTTGCAGGAGGGCGGAGCAGAGGCAGTCAAACTTGAGGGGGGAGTCGTAGTGCTTCAGACCATCCAGGCGATTGTCCGGATGGGAGTACCGGTCATGGGCCATGTCGGCCTGACCCCGCAGTGGATCCATCGGTTCGGCGGTTACAGGGTCCAGGGCAAGGAGAAGGCTGAGAGAGAGGCTGTCTTGAAGGATGCCTTGGCAGTGGAGGAGGCCGGCGCTTTTTCCGTTGTCCTGGAGGGGATACCGGCAGACCTGGCCCGCGAGATCACACAGCGACTTTCCATCCCCACTATTGGCATCGGGGCCGGGGTAAACTGTGACGGACAGGTACTGGTTGTGCACGACATGCTCGGGCTCTTTGATGTGTACACACCAAAATTCGTAAAGAAATACGCCGACCTGAAGACCGTAATGGCAAAAGCGGTCAAGAATTTTATCGCCGAGGTCAGGGAGAAAAAATTCCCGGACGAGAAGCATTCTTTTCGATAAATGGTTAAGCCATGCTAATCGTGGAGCATATTCGAGAGATGCAGAAGTGGAGCGGTGTACAGAGGCTCCAGGGGAAGCGCCTCGTCCTTGTCCCAACCATGGGGTTTCTGCATCAGGGTCATCTCGGCCTGATACGTGAGGGGAGAAAGAGAGGGGACCTTCTCGTGGTTTCGATCTTTGTCAATCCCACGCAGTTTGGCCCTCATGAGGATTTAGCCAGCTACCCGAACGACTTCGAGCGTGATCGAGGCCTGCTCGAGAAGGAAGGTGTGGATGCTCTCTTTCACCCGGCTGCGGAGATGATTTATCCCGAGGGGTTTCAGACTTCTGTGGAAGTGGGGAGGCTCGGTCGATTTCTCTGCGGACCCCACCGTCCCGGACACTTTCGCGGCGTTGCCACTGTTGTGGTGAAGCTCTTTAACATAGTCTCTCCCCATGTTGCGGTTTTTGGTTTGAAGGATTACCAGCAGTTTCTCATCGTGCGCCGGGTGGTCGAGGATTTGAATCTAGAAGTCGAAATCGTGGGGGTTCCGATTGTGCGCGACGAGGGTGGCCTCGCGGCGAGTTCCCGCAATACATATCTCACCCGGGAGGGAAGAAAGGCCGCCCTTTGCCTCCAGCGAAGCCTGAGAAGGGCAGAGGGATTGGTGCGGGAGGGGGAGAGAGACGGAGTAAAAATTACGCAACGTGTAATTGCAGAAATCGCACGCGAGCCCCTTGCCCGTGTCGAATACGTTCAGCTATGCAACCCGGAGAGTCTGGAGGCGACAGGGACTATTCATGGAGAGGCACTCCTGGCATTGGCCGTTTGGATTGACAAGAGCCGCCTGATTGACAATACCGTACTCAAGGCTTAGGGATGATGCGCTCTAACTCTGACTGTTTACATTGATCATGCAGTCATATCCCTCATAAGGGCTACTAGGTCCTATGAGAAAACCAAGGTGACAGAGAGGTAGTCGGTGGCGCAGGGAAAAGGCAAAGACGATGTGGTATGTGTCAACCGCAAGGCACGTTACAACTACTCTATTGAAGAGACCTTCGAGGCCGGATTGGTTCTTGTCGGGAGCGAAGTGAAATCCCTCAGAGGGGGGAAGGCCAACCTCACGGACAGTTATGGGCGAATCGGGAAGGGCGAGGCCTTTCTCTTCAATGCCCATATAAGTCATTATGCGGCCTCCAGCGGGCTCAATCACGAGCCCACCCGGAGGCGCAAGCTTCTGCTCCACAAGCGCGAGATCAAGCGTCTCACAGGCAAGGTTAAGGAGCGTGGCTTGACCCTGATTCCACTGAAGCTATACTTTAAGAATGGCCGGGCGAAGGTGGAGCTGGCGCTGGCCCGGGGCAAGAAGGTCCACGATAAGCGCGAAGTTCTCAGGCAAAAGGCGGCCCAGCGCGAGGTGGAGCGTTCTTTGAAATCGAGATCAAAGGTCTGAGTGCTGAGGACTGAGGGAAAAAGTTGCTGAGTTTAAACTCATTGCTCAGTCCTCGTTACTCATGACTGATTTTTGGGGGCGATCTGGGTTCGACGGGGGGAGGAAGTCAAAGCGGCATGCCGGGGTCCTGTTGGCCCGTTAAACAAACAGGCTGCAATTTAACTGCAGATAAGTTTGAATACTCCCTAGCTGCTTAATTGCAGTTAGCGTCTTACCAACTCTCTCCCGCGGAGTTGGATAAGGCGACGATTAGCGGGATGGACCGATTCTCCTGCCGGAGGGGATGAAGTCGAGATTTAAACCGGCTGGTTCTGAGAGACCCTGCTGCTGGGGGCTCGCAGGATGAGAACAAAACAGCGGCTAAGCATGTAGTCGTATTTGATGGAGCACCTTCGGACGGGGGTTCGATTCCCCCCGCCTCCACCATTTAACTGGTTGATTTTCTTGGGCTAAGGCCAATCCCCTGCCTTTTCTCACTAGCAGAATGTTCCGGTTTTGTGCCAAGTTCACAGCCAGGGCAGGGGTTTGTTCCTCTTGGGCCTCACCTGCTTTCTTGTCCTTTTGAACTGTAGTTATCTTTTCCAGGGCCTCACCTAATTTCTCTACGGCCTTCGCCTTGTGTGCTGGTGCCAGGTGAGAATATCTCAGGGTCATCTCGATCTCCCTGTGCCCCAGGAGTTCCTTGACCGTAGCTAGATCCACTCCGTTCATAACAAGGTAGCTGGCGGCTGTGTGCCTCAAGTCATGGAAGCGGAATTTCTCAATCCCTGCTTCGCTACAAGCCCTCTTAAAGGCA
>JAZFYO010000086.1:0-10607 GCA_036443615.1 Binatia bacterium
TTGAATCCCGCTCCCGTGGCGAGCAGCGCCAGGATCACGTTTCGGGCCTCCTCCTCATGTCTCTTCTTCATCGACACCACCACGTGGTGGCGGAAGGTACCTCCCGCAGTCACGCAAACGGCCTTAAGCTCCGGAACAATCTTCTTCACCTCGCGGTAAACGAGGGCGGAGTTCGCACACTCGATGAGAGTGTGGTTGTCCGTTACTGGCATGCCCGCCAGGGCGGTCTGATAGATCGGCTTCTCACGCATGGTAATAGCCGTGACCTTAACGACTGGAGACTGCTTGGTCTCGCTATAGGTTCCCGGGTATTCTCCATAGGGACCGTCGGACACCCTCTCTCCTGGGATCGTAACTCCCTCTATAACCACCTCGGAAAAGGCCGGCACCTCCACGTCAATGGTATCGCATCGGGTGAGCTTCACTGGAGCCCCACGCAGGCCTCCAGCAACTTCGAACTCATCTACCCCGTACGGTACTTTTGCTTGAGATCCGATTATGATTGCCGGGTCCACCCCGACAACCGTCGCCACCTCCAGGCCCTTTCCTTTCTCCTCGGTTTTGAGAATCATCCGGCCCAGGTGGTGGTCCGGAGGAGCCCAGAGAGTAAGCCGGTCCTTTCCAAGGAGGAGCATACGGTGGATGGAAACATTACGAACGCCCGTGTCCGGGTCTTTCCCGATTTGAACGGCAATCGTAATATAAGGACCCACGTCCTTTTCAGAATGGGTCACGATAGGGAGCCGATTAAGATCAATCTCCTTGCCTACCCAGCGGGTCTCTTTTACCGGTCCCGTTTTTACCATCACAGGAGGAATTCTCTTGTCTTCGAGCGTGAGGTATCTCTGGAGGAGTTCGTCTTCCGAAACGCCCAAGGCATGCGCCACGAGCTGGCGAGTTGCAAAGAGCCCACCCAGGACCCGCCATCCGGGAAATCCTTTGACGCTTTCAAAAAGAAGGGCCGGGCCTTTGATATCGGAGGTCTTTCGGATCCCCGCAGCAATCTCGTATTTCGTGCTAACCGCTTCTTTTACCCGGAGCAGTTGCCCCCGCTCTTCAAGGAAAGAAAGGAAGTTGCGTAAATCCTCCATATCTAAAGATTCTTTTTTCGCCAATCTCGGACTACTTTTCATACCGTATCACCTCTCCTTTCTATCCTCGGACTACTTTTCATAAATAACGATTTTAAGCTCTTTACCTCTCCCGCCTTCTGGACAAGCGCTGATCCCAACCAAGCAGTCCATTTCAGCCCGGAAGTCGATATGGGTCCCAGGCTTCGGTCTCGTGGTGGAGTAGCGCATTGATCCCGTCTCGCCGTCGATCACCATGGTCTGGAAAACGTTAAGTGGGCTCGGGACATCCTCTGGCGGAATCTGCCACGGTTTGAGTGCCTCGATAAGATTCTCCCAGCACCCGTGGTCCGGAGCGGCCTCCCTTTTTCTTCCCACCTTGGCCCAGGTCTCTCCATAGATTTCAAACACCTTGTCTCCCCACTTCTCGTAGAAGGAAGTGCTGCACATCCCTTTCTGGAGGTCATGGGTCCCTTCCTTGTAGCTGTCCGCACCAATCGTCATCATCACGTTGTTGAACTTGGAGATGAGGACATCCCCCGTGCTCACGTAGATTTTTCCCTGGTCTACCTTGGTCCTGGCCTGGTCAAAGCGTTCCTTGATGTTGTTTAGGTTATAAATAACAAAGTCGGCAGTAGACTCGCCGATCACTCGCATGTACTGACCTCGCTTAACGATAAATGCCTTACCGGTATTTTTAGCGATCACAGATTCACTCGAGACGTTTTTCAATGACTCACTTTTTGTGGCCATATTGCACTCCTGAATTTAGAAATGCGCTTACGTTATCAAATCGACTCCACCAAAAGCAACCTGTTGTCTCCCGTTGAGGGCTTCGTCGTGAGCTCAGCCGAACGGGCAGGCCCCCTCGGCCATCTCTGAGCCCCCACTTTTCGCAACAGAGCCCTAAGGAGAGCGGTCATGGTGAGAATTTAGCCCAGGAAATAACCTCCTTCTCCGGGCTTTTACCTGAAGGCCAGCTTGCCAAAAGATGCTTTGCAATGGCAGGATACCACACATCAAACGCCAGGCAGCGGAGTACGATTTACCATAATGATACTCAAGGGCCAAACCGCGTGCGTATTCTTTCTGTTCTTCCTCTTATCCCACCCATTCTTTTATATTGGAAATACTCAGCTTTCTGCGGAATCCCTGAGCGTGACGGCAAGTCCTATCGCACTGGATCCGGGAAATCCCAGTCGAGAGATCTTCGGGGACCTCATCTTTTTGAGCGGATATGAGCTTACATCGAATGATTCTCGTTTTGGCGGCCTCTCCGGCCTCGAGCTGAGCGCCGACGGCAACTTGCTCTACGCAGTCTCCGATCACGGGTACTGGCTCTCCGCCCGGCTGCATCATGACCCCCAGGGCCGGCTTACAGGACTCGGCCCATGGGAGATTGCCCCCCTGCTTACCCCCGACGGAAGCAATGTAAGCTGGCGTCAGCGCGATGCCGAGGCCTTGGTACGGGATAGAGATGGCTCCTTCATCGTCGCCTTCGAGCGCGCTCACCGTCTTTGGCGCTACCCACCGCCCGCAGGCGCCCTAACCCCTTTCCCCCTCCCCTCTCCAGCCGATCTCCAGAGGGCCCCAATCAATGGCGGGCTCGAGGCGGTGACGCTCCTTTCTGACCGGCGCCTCCTCGCCCTCACCGAAAAATACGAGAACCAAGACGGGAGCCTCAAAGGTTGGCTCATCGATAAAGACAGATTTTTCCCGCTATCGTATCTCCCATCCGACGGTTTTAGACCAACCGACCTTGCGACCTTGGCCAACGGTGATGTGCTGCTGCTAGAGCGCTGGTATCACTGGATCGGAGGTGTGGCTGTTCGCCTTCGCCGGCTTCAACGAGATAGCATAAGAGCGGGAGCACGGCTCAGGGGGGAAGAGATTGTCCATCTCGATCCATCCGGTGAAATTGATAACTTTGAAGGATTAGCGGTACGGGTGGATCCGGCGGGGGGTACGCTTCTCTACATGATCTCCGACGACAACTACAGCCAATTACAGCGTACACTCCTGTTGCAATTTCATTTACCCGCCACTAGCCATTAACGGGGTTTTCGACGTAAGATGCGCCCAGGAAAGGAGTCACGGATGATCAACGGTGAGAAGAGATTAGAGGATATGGGTCTAATTGAAATACGCGAGCTGGCCCGGCATAGAATGCGACCCGACGCATGGGAGCATGTCATGGGTGGCGCAGAAAGCGGAGCGACCATTCGTAGGAACCAGGCTGTCTTTCGCAATTTACTTTTCCGCCAGAGAATATTTCACGATATTACCAATCCGGATAATTCCGTGGAGCTCTTCGGCCGACGCCTTACAACCCCTGCTGTGGTCGCCCCGGTTGGCAGCTTCAGCAAAATTCGTGAAAGGGCCGAGCACGAGGTGGCGGAAGGCGCCAGCCGGGCCGGATCGATGGTCTTTGTCAGTCATGCAGCCAAGCCAAGTGTGCGCGAGTGGACCGAAGGGATATCCGCGCCATTGGTCTTTATGGGCTATCTGAGCAAGGGAAGGGATAAGGTGTTGGAGAATGCAAGGATTGCAGAGGAGATGGGTTATGTCGCCGTAGGTTTAACTATGGACGTCCTTCAACCAACGAAGCTGGGCGACCGAGTTCCTTTGTCCACAGATGGCAAACCGAGAAAAGGACACCCTGCCTCCGCAAAAGATATTGAGTTGCTTAAACGAGAGGTCTCCCTTCCTGTGGTAGTCAAAGGGATCATGAACCCCGAGGACGCGCGCATTGCCATTCAATCCGGTGCCGATGCCCTCGTGGTATCAAACCATGGAGGGAGACTACTCGATTTCAATCGTGCCGCAATCGAGGCATTGCCCGAAGTAGTCCAGGCAGTAGGAGGTAACGTCCCGGTCCTTTTGGACAGCGGGATCAGACGAGGCGGGGACGTCGTCAAGGCCTTAGCCCTGGGCGCCAAGGCGGTCCTTCTGGGTCGTCCGATCTGTTGGGGTGTCGGGGCAGGCGGATCCTAAGGAGTGGAGCGGGTTTTTCAAATTATCACGGAGGAGATTAAACGAGTGCTGATCATGACAGGAGTTGGCTCTGTTGGACAGATCTCTGACTCGATGTTAATTCGTACGCAACCGGTCGGACCATTATGATGACATTCATTGCAAGTCGCTCTATATTATTCTTTTGAGGTTCACGTCAACGGTCAAGACCTCGCCACCATGAACCATGAAAAAAGGCTCTACTGTCGTAATCAGTTCGGGATTCCCCCCCTCAAAACAGTATTCCCTAACAGGACCTGCAGTAAGACAACTATCTTTTCTCACTCACGAAATTAAGTGCAAGGTGACAGTGAATTGTGGTAAAATTCTGTTATGGAAAGTGGATATAACGAATCATGCAAAGGATTAGCCGAGGAAAGAAACTACGTAAAAAGCTTGGAAGAATTCCCCTGCCGAAAAAGCCAAGCGGTCCTCAAACCACCAAAAAAGGTAAGAAGGGGTATTTTCGCAAGCGTGAGAAAGAGCGTATTCTTTCGGAAAAGAGGCATCTTTTTTAAATACCCCCACCAGGTAACTTCCAAATTTGACAAATCCCCAGATGGACTGTGATTGTTTTCTGAATCACACCCCCACCTCTGACACATTTTTTTTTAATGACCAAACATTATATAATGGTGTTATACTATGATTTACCTCAAGGTGAGGGCCTCAGTTGTCTCAGCTTAATATCGATGCAGCCATCTTCGGATTGGACGGGGTCGTTACCGGTACAGCCAAACTTCATGTATCCGCCCGGAAGGAGTTATTTAATAACCACCTCAGACTGCGGGATTCCCGTGCAAAAGAGCCCTTCTCCCCCTTCGACAAGGAATCGGATTACCTAACCTATTACAGACGGAAGACCACAATACGCGGTTGTCGAGGCTTCGATCGCTGGTGTTGAAGCAGGTGAGGCCAGAAATTTCGGCATGGTGATTGGAGCTGACAGTCGAAGCCATCTTCCACCCTCTTGGTAGTGAAAGGTTTGACATTGATAGCGTGAAGAAAAAGTACAGATGGTTCACGAGCAGTCACAAATGATTACATCCGCCCTTGATCGACTACCGCAAATCAAGCAGCGGTTGTCTGGTAAACGAGTGGTTGTCTTTCTCGATTATGACGGCACACTGACTCCTATCGTGGATAGACCGGATCTGGCTGTCATCTCCAATGAAATGCGCGATGTCTTGCATCGACTGGCTTCCTCTTGCACCGTGGCTATCGTTAGCGGGCGAGGGCGCGCAGATGTTTACGAACTCATCCAAGTCGATCGCCTCATTTATGCCGGAAGCCACGGTTTTGATATTGCAGGTCCAGACAGGACTAAAATTCAACACGAAGAGGGAAAGCATCTGTTACCGACGATCGAGACCGTTTACAGGCAACTTGTGGAGCGGGTCAAAGCTATCGATGGGGCCCTGGTGGAGAACAAAAGGTTTTCAATAGCCGTTCACTACCGACTGGTAGCCGAGGATCAGGTTCCGTTGATCGAAGGGATCGTCGACGAGATGTTGAAGGCCAACCCTACATTGCGCAAGAGCTACGGGAAAAAGGTTTTTGAGCTTCGACCAACGATCGAGTGGAATAAGGGCAAGGCCGTCTTGTGGCTCTTGGGCGCCCTTGACCTGAAAGGGTCCGACGTTGTCCCCTTTTACCTAGGAGACGATACCACAGATGAAGATGCCTTTGATGCACTGAAAGATATCGGGATCGGTATCCTTGTGGCCGAGACACCTCAGCCAACGGCTGCGAGCTATTTGCTCAGAGACACGCGAGAAGTAAAGCAATTTTTGGAGACGTTGATTACCCTCATATAAAATAAAAACAACATGAGTAATTGGTTGCTTCAATATGAGGGCTTTGATCCCGATCAGGAGAAATTACGCGAGGCCTTATGCACGCTGGGCAACGGGTACTTCGCAACACGCGGTGCCGCAGAGGAGGCCAAGGCGGACGTTATCCACTATCCCGGTACCTATTTGGCCGGGGGCTATAACCGGCTGAAGACCGAGATCTCCGGACGGGATATCTTCAACGAGGACTTGGTTAACTTTCCTAATTGGCTCTGTCTCACCTTCAGACCCGAGGATGGGAATTGGCTGGATCTTCTAGCTGTCGAAATTCTCTCTTATCGGCAAGAACTGAATCTGAAAAATGGTCTGCTGGTAAGGAACTTTCGTTTTCGTGACAACCAGGGACGGGAATTCACGGTGATAAACAGGCGTCTGGTTCATATGGGCAATCCCCACCTAGCGGCCATTGAAACCAGTATCACTGCAGAAAACTGGTCCGGGAGAATCAGGGTAAAGTCGGAGCTGGACGGGTCGGTTATCAATGCCGGAGTGGACAGATACCGCCAGCTCAACTCGAAACACCTGGAAACGGATTCGATGGGACCCGTAGACCGAGACGGAATATATCTGTTGGTACAAACCAACCAGTCCCGGATCCAGGTCGCAGAAGCGGCAAGGACCCAGGTCTTTTGCGGCGACCAAAGGATACAGGTCGAGACCCTGACGTCCCAGGGAGAGGAGGTCATCGGGCAAGAGTTGATATTTGACGTGGACAAAGGGAAAACAGTGAAAATCGAAAAGATCGTGTCTCTTTACACCTCTAGGGACAGGGCCATATCCGACAGCGCGGCGGCGGCCTGTCTTGCGATTTCACGCTGCGACCGCTTCCAGGACCTGCTCGAGACCCACACCAGGGCCTGGAAATTCCTCTGGCACAGGTGTGACGTGGAACTCAGCACTGCTAGCCAGGCGCAGGTGATACTCAGACTGCACATCTTCCACCTTTTGCAGACAATTTCGATGCATACGGTAGGCCTTGACGTCGGTGTGCCGGCTCGGGGCCTTCACGGCGAAACCTATCGGGGGCATATATTCTGGGACGAGCTGTTTATGTTCTTCTTCTACAATCTGCGCATCCCCGAGATTACCCGCTCGCTCCTGCTTTACCGCCATCGCCGCCTCGAGGAAGCTAGAATCGCCGCGAAAGAAGCGGGTTATAAAGGAGCCATGTATCCGTGGCAGAGCGGTAGCGACGGGAGCGAGGAGACGCAGAAAATCCACTTGAATCCGATTTCGGGACGCTGGATAGACGATCACAGCCATTTGCAGCGCCACGTCAACCTGGCCATTGTCTACAACGTCTGGGAGTATTACCAGGTCTCCATGGACATGGAGTTTATGTCCTACTATGGAGCAGAAATGATATTGGAAATTGCTCGCTTCTGGTCCAGCATTTCAACCTACAACCGAAATACGCAGCGTTATGAAATTGCGGGAGTCATGGGCCCAGACGAGTATCATGAGAAGTATCCCGATGCCGAACAGGGTGGACTCAAGAACAACGCTTATACCAACGTCGGGGCGGTTTGGGTGCTGGAGCGGGCCATCGAGGTCTTGGATCTTCTCAAGCAAGATCGCAGGGCTGAGCTGGTTGAAGAGCTAGATCTCCAGGAGGAGGAAATCGAGCGCTGGAAAGACATTACGCGGAAGATGACTATTGCCTTCCATGGAGACGGAATTATCAGTCAATTCGAGGGCTATGATCAACTCGAAGAGTTCGACTGGAACGGCTATCGGAAAAAATATGGAAATATCGAACGGTTGGATCGTATCCTGGAGGCTCAAGGTGATTCCACCCATCGATACAAGCTATCCAAACAGGCCGATGTCCTCATGCTGTTCTATCTTTTTCCGGTTATGGAATTGCGGCGCATTTTTCTACAGTTAGGCTACGTTTTCGATGACCATACATTTCACAAGAACGTAAATTACTACATAGAGCGGACCTCGCATGGCTCAACGCTCAGCCGCGTTGTCCACGCCTTCGTGCTAGCCCGCATCGATCCGGCCAGGTTTTGGAACTTCTTCAGCGAGGCCTTGAGATCCGACATCGCCGATATTCAAGGCGGCACCACCAAAGAAGGAATTCACCTGGGTGCCATGGCGGGCACGGATGACCTCGTTCTCGGCTGCTATGCGGGCATTAATACCTGGGGAGAGGCGATCTCCTTTGATCCTATCCTTCCCGAGGCCGTGCAAAGGCTTCACCTCAGGCTCCGCTACCGGGGCCAGTGGCTAGAATTAGACCTGGAAAAAGGACGTTTGCGCATTTCCATTGACAAAGATGGAGCAGAGCCGGTCAGGGTATTGGTCAAGGGCGTATCACACTCCATCCTGCCGGGAAAATCTATGGAATTCCCCTTATAATAGCAGAAAACCAGCACTTTAAGGTAACCCCTGAGAAATATTCAATAAATGTAAGGCAAAATATGAACTTGCCGTCTTGACATTAGAGATATTTGCCTTAAAGTAAGTGAAAATGTTCTATTCTTCTGAGAATTCACAGCCCTCTGCATCGGCCATAGTAGACCTCAGGGCTCACTCTAGCTATTAGCACCTTGCGGCATGAATTCACGCCCGAAAGGGTTGATACGCCATCTCGGTGGCGCAGGCCTAATTAGCCTACTCGACCTCTTTGCCTCCTGCCAAACAGGATGCGGGAACCAATGAGGGGACGCTTGTGATTGTGTCCTCCAGTTCGCACCGTCGAGGGAGGGAATTCTCATCGAGGATACCAAGAGAGGGGTAGGGAACCGTAGAGGGAGAAAAGAGTAGCATGGAAAGAGTTCCTAAGGTCGAAGAAACGAGAGATCTCATGCCGCATCAGATGGACGAATCTGATCGTACAGAATTTGAAGTCCCCAAGGATGAACAGAACCCGCAACTGCCTGAGGAGGTGGATCAGGATGAGGAGGAGGTCGATCTCGAATCAGAGCAAATTGAGAAAAGTACTGATCCGGTTGCGTTATATCTCCACGATATAGGCTCCATTCCTCTCCTGACCAGAGAGCTCGAGGTGCAGTTGGGAAAACAGATGGAAGAGGGACAGGAGGAGTTCATAGAAACCGTTTTTTCATTCTCCATTGCTTCACGCACAGTGCTCGATCTAGCGACGAACATCAAACGGAACGAATTGCGCCTTTGTGACGTCCTTATGGATGCGGAATGGGGTGAGGAACGTGTCGATGAGAGCGAAGAGCAAAAACAATTTCAAAGCGGGGTTTTGAAACTTCAGAGGCTTAGCCGAGAATACGGTCGAATCCACTCGGAATTGAGGAAGAAGCGAGTCTCAAAAATAAAAAGAGCTCGACTAGGAAAAAACCTCTTGAGGAGAAGTCAAGCAATCACCCAGACTCTTAAGGGCCTTCGACTTTCAAGTTCTCTAATCGATGAAATTGCGGAGAGACTCAAGGATTCGTATGCGCGATTGACAGAGTTAGAACAGAAAGTTCAAAAGACCTCCAGAGGGAAAAATTACAAATCGGCCATTTCCGCGATTCAGGAAATCGAACACGAAATGGAAATGCCTGCAGACAAAATCAAACAGCAGGTCCGTTCAATCATCGAAGCTGAAACGAAGGTCAGCTCAGCAAAGAAAGGACTCGTTGAGGCCAATCTCCGCTTGGTGGTAGGACTCGCAAAGAAATTCGGGAATCGAGGCTTGCCACTCCTGGATCTCATCCAGGAAGGGAACATCGGACTCATGAGGGCTGCGGAAAAATTCGATTACCGACTGGGATTTAGATTTTCAACGTACGCTGGATGGTGGATCCGCCAGAGCCTCTCACGGGGCATTATTGATTCAGCACCGACAATCCGTATTCCAGTTCACCTGATCGAGACTCGAAACAAGCTCAACCGTACTCAACAGACCCTTTATCAAAAACTAGGGCGGGATCCCTATCCAGAGGAGCTCGCAGCAGAGCTGGATATGTCCCCTCAGGATATTCGGAAGTATATGAGAATTGTGAAAGAACCTGTATCTCTTGAGACGCCGATAGGGGACGAGGGAGAGAGCCACTTGGGAGATTTTGTTGAAGACCAGACGGTCGCGAATCCCTTGGAAGAGACCATGAAGGCAAATCTCAGCATGCAGGTAAAGAAGGCCCTTGCCACACTAACGCCGAGGGAGGAGACGGTGGTTCGTTTTCGTTTTGGGATCGGTGAGTCGCGCGACTACACCTTGGAGGAATTGGGTGAGAGATTCTCTATCACAAGGGAGCGGATTCGCCAGATCGAGCAAAAGGCCATCCGGAAACTCCGTTCTCCTGTTGATAGGCTAATTCAGTATGATGAAAATTACAGCTGAAAAAGCTGTGCCCCTATTGCTCATCTAATGGTGGTGTCTACGGATGGGCTTCACCGTGCTCGCCTGAGGCCCTTTTTCACCTTGCTCTTCAGCAAAGTGCACCTCCATACCAACCTCCATCAGGTCGAAAGGCATCTCCAGTACACTGTTTTTATGAAAGTAGACTTCCCTGCCATCGGGCAACTCAAGAAAACCAAACCCCTTTTCACGAAATAGCTTGCCAACACGGGCGTAGGGTATAACTTCATGGGTCTTCACATCCCTGCGTTGACGTTTTGCAAAGTTCTGCAATTGGCGCCGTGCTGCATCAAAGGCATCCCGGACTGCCACGTAGACATCTTCGTACTCAATGTGCTTACTGGG
>JAZFYO010000087.1:0-6224 GCA_036443615.1 Binatia bacterium
GTCACGATACCCTCGAACACGTTTTGGCTATTGTCGGGCCTGCTTGTTGAAAGAGATAAATTTTCGGGTCGAACAGAGGCATACAACCGCTGCCCTTTGCACATTGCCTGAGGTGCCTTGCAACCGATCCTGCCCAGGGTTGTCTCCACCTGAACTAAACCGTCCGCGGAGGAATCCTCGGCGACTATGCCGGAAAAGGAGTTAGAGATCCCAACAAAGCCGGCAACAAACTGAGTCTCCGGCAAACGATATAAATCCCTTGGCATACCACACTGCACGATCTCTCCATCAGCCATTACGGCGACTCTGTCGGACATCGACAATGCCTCTGCTTGATCATGGGTTACGTATACGCTCGAGATCCTCAGCTTCTTGACGAGTTCTCTGATCTCCAGGCGCATCTCCTCTCTAAGTTTTGCGTCCAGATTGCTCAGGGGCTCGTCGAGGAGAAGCAGCTTAGGCTCGCGTACCAAAGCCCGGGCCAGAGCAACACGCTGCTGTTGGCCACCACTCAGGTCCGTCGCCGGACGATTCTCGAGTTCCTGTAGTTTCACTAGAGCCAACGCGCCAAGCGTCCTCTGCTTGATCTGGTCGGAGCTTATCCTGCCCGAACCATGCTTGAGAGGATAGGCGACGTTGTCGAAGACTCTCATGTGAGGCCATATCGCGTAAGATTGAAACACCATACCAATGTCACGAAGGTGGACAGGCTCGAAGGTTCTATCTTGTGCGGATGACACCACCTTACCTCCTATACAGATCTCCCCTCCGTCCACTGTCTCTAGGCCTGCAATGCATCGCAGCGTGGTAGTTTTGCCACAACCGCTGGGTCCTAACAGGGTAAAAAACTCCCCTTCAGCAACCTCAAACGTTACTCCTCGAACAGCGGCAACTTCCCCTTGGTCCGACTTGAACTCCTTTTTTAGGTTGGTTACCTTAAGCATGACTTCTGAGTCTCGGATAAAATCGATATTTATTACAGCCGATTTCTAAATCCATTCAGTCGATTCAGCTGCGTAGATCTTCTCTGAAAACCAAACAGGCCTTTTCCACACCAGAGGGTTGAGCCGACAAAATCTTAAGATCCATCTAATAGGGCTGTTGACGGAGAAGAGCACGACGCCCCAAAAAAGTCAGTATGAAGGATGCAACCGTAAAACAAACACTCATGGCTGCAACTAATCCCGTACCACCGCTGAACTGAAACTCTTCCCAAATAAGAGCGGCCACAACTGCATTCGTTTGAGTAAAGAGCATGACAGCGATCGTAGTTTCCCTTAAGGCGTGTACTGCTACCCACAGCCATCCATTGAAAAAAGATGGGAGCAGAAGGGGGAGAGTGACCCGAAGAAAGGTTGTCCACCTGGACACTCCACTAGTTTGCGAAGCCTCTTCAAGTTCCTGGTGAATCTGGATCACAGCGCCTCCCATGAGACGAGTGGAGTAACTCATATACCGGGTCGTATAGGCGATCACTAAAATCCATATCGTTCCGTAGATCGGAAGAATAGGGAAACTCAGATAAATGAAAGCGATGGCAAGTGCAAAAACCACGCTAGGGACCGCCGTATTAATGAAGGTGAGAAGATCAGGGAGGGAGTGTCCCGGAAACCGACCGCGCACGGCCATCCAAGCCGTTAGGGTACTTAGAAACATGGTTGCAGTAGCAACAATGAGTGAGATAACAATAGTGTTAATTACTGCTTCCTTAAAGTGGCTCATTGCCAACATTTCACTGTAATTGGAAAGAGTCACTCGCCCCATTGCCTCAACGGATGGGATGCTAACATAGGGCTGGAGGCTTATCCAGAAAAGAATGAATACCGGCAGAACTACAGCAAGGGTGAGATATAGCGCTACACTTCCTAATGCAACATGCTTCCACCTACCGAGGGGGATAAGACGTGGGCGGTAACCCTTTCCTGTTACCACAGCGTATTTCTGCTTCTTTCTCATCATTCGCCGATAGAGCACGATGAGAATCATCGCAGTGACGAAGAGTATCATGCCATAGCCGCTGGCAAGCCCGTAATCCGGCAACCCATCGTCAGGATGCGTCGCCAGGAAAATCTTGGTGCTGAAAACGCGGATGCCGGCGTTAAGCCCCAGAATAGCTGGGATTTGGAAGTCGTCCAGGGCGCTGGCCAAATAATAGATAAACGCGCCAAGTAAGGCTGGTCGTAGTAGCGGCATGGTAATCAGAAGCTGAGATTTGGACCGGGAAACGCCAGATGCCTCGCTCGCCTCCTCGAAGGCCGGGTCGAAATTGCGAAAAGCCCCGGCGATCATAAGGAGGAGCGAAGGCATCATGGAAAGAGTGCCCACAAAGATCATGCCTGAAAGAGAGTAAATGTTGAACGGACCCCTGCCGCCGCTGATCCCAAACAGTTCTCTCGACACCACATTTATTAACCCGTTGGTTGGGTTGGCAAGGAATGTCCACCCGATCGCCTTGACCATCCCGGGCATAGCTATGGGCATCAATAGCAGTGTGAAGACGAGATTCTTGCCGGGTAGATCAGTTCTCTCGGTCAACCAGACCATCAAGATGGCAATGGCCAAGGCTCCAACCACACAACTGAAGGCGTAGATTAGGCTGTTTTGGAAAAGTAGATACGTGTCGCCTGTACTTAAAACTTGCACATAGTTCGACAATGTCAGGGGCCCAGGCTCGACCGGTAGCCTATCGGCCGTGCTCTTAAAACTCGAAAGAATAAGGAGAGCTATGGGCGGCAATACCAGGTAGACAACTACGGACGTGGTAAAGAGGAAGATCAGTTTATCGGCAGAGAAAATCCCAGGCAGCTTCACTCGAGAAAGAATGATTCGAGCTTCCATTGATCAATTCCGTGTCCCGATACGCCCTACCTAAAACCGGACCTTTTCTTTAACCCTTTAATTATGGTCCTTATTTGATGATGCCCCACGTTTTCCCAATCTTTTTTCTCGTCTTGCCCATTGCAATCATTTGATCAATGGTTAATTTGCCGCCCAGGAAAAACTCTGCCCCCAATGCCTTCAACGTCTCGTAGAAACCAGTGCCTGGCTGGAGCAGCCCATATCCGGTTTTGCCGACGGCCTCGACACCCTCCGGGGAGAGCAGCCATGCTATCACTAGCTTGATCGCGTTAGGGTGGGGGGAACCCTTAATGGGCAGAAGGATAGTAGGCTTGACAGATACAGGGTTCAGCAGCAAGTATTCTACCGGCTGTCCCTTAGCCTTATGGCGCTTCTCCAAACTAGAGGTGGTGCATCCAATTAAGGCTTCCCCTGTTAATACTTTGTCCATTGTCGTGGTACACCGCCTAGTCCAAATAGGATTTTGCTCTTTTAGTGCCTTAATATATCTCCAAAACTTCTCCTCACCCCAGATGAGAGGCAAGTGAGTGAACCCGCGTGGGCCTCGTGCATCCATGGCCAGCTTACCCTTCCATTTTGGGTCTAAGAGATCCTCATAGCGTTTGGGCAGCTCTGATTTGGACACAAGCTTTGTGTTATAGTAAAAAGTGTTTATAAATTGACCCACTACCGGCAAATTGTGATCGAACATGAAATTCCATTTTTCAGGCTGGTCGGTTAGCTCCGCAGGGTTAAGCTTTGATATAAGACCCCTATCAATCATTGCTTTAGCCGTCTCCGGATAATCCCAATATCCATCTACAGTATTCCTGCCTGCGCGCGTCTCAAGTATGATCCTAGCCGGAGCTTTACTGCGGGAAAGTTTGATGAAACTAAATTCGATCCCCGGAAATCTCTTCTTAAACTTTGCCTCGCCTTCTTTACTGCCCAGCGGGAATTCACTCGACATATACAGCGTCACCTGTCCTTCTGCTTTGGCTGCAGGGTAAAGTCTGTCTAGGACTTTTTCCCAGGGCTGCTTTTGGGCTTGAGCCATACCGCCTAGGGTGAGCGTAGTTACCGCGCCTATCACAAAAGCAAGAAAAAAACTTTGCTTCTTCATGGCTTATTCTCCTTTTCTACCGTCTAACGTTGATATTTCTTTTCTTAGCGTCTTCACCTGTCACAACTCTCTGTTCCAGTCCAGTTTGGCTTCATCACTTTAAAGCGCCCCTACTTGGACTATTTGCCGGGGGGGTCTCTCCGTGATCGAGGCCATCAACATTATTGTGTGCGTTGCTCCGGAAGGAGGCGTTTCTCTGGCCTCACTGGTGTAGGGGCCTGGGAAAATGCTCCTAAATTCAGTTGTGTGCTTGTTTACAGTCTTCCCCTCCGAAAAGCGGTTGACATCCCTTCAGTTGGCCTCACTGGCAGTTGAGGTCTCGGCAATGATCGGCGAGGCGATTCTTGACCCGTTGCGAAAGTGACCCTATCAAGTAATAGACGATGGTGTCAAGCCAGGGGCTATCGTAATTAAAGGGATTGGGCCTTCCTTGGCTAAAGGACAGAACATCGACATGGGAGAAAAATCCCGTTCCTTTAGCGACGGCGCGCGAGGCCATCCTGATTCACTAGAACCGTTGTTGGAAGGCCTGCCCTTTGGGCGCGGTTTTTTGCACCTGCGAAACCAAGACAAGAGACAAGGGTGGACGGACGCGCAGGTAGTGATGGCGTTTGATCATGTTGGATCTGGAGGGAGGGGAGCATGTGGAGGGCGTGTGAGGATTAGACCAGGATCAAGGGTGGTGTTGGATCATAAGGCATGTGGCGAATGCGACGCAGGAGATTCCATATGGATAGGCAGGAAAAAAAGCGCTGCACACCCCACAATCCGGCCGCAGAGGTCTCCAGAGATTCTTTTGCCCCCAGGGACCTTGCTGCGGCATCGACCGTTGCTCGACTTAACCGCCGAGAAAGTTGAGATTCGAACTCACAACAACACACAAAGTTGACATTATCGATTGTTGACCATAGGATAAGATACGCGAGTTGTATACACATAGGCCTGCGGTTTGAGAAGGAACGGTAGAAAACCGCGCGCGTTGGGAGGAGTACCACAATGCTCATCGAAATCGACTACCCAAATCCCACTGCAATGGAGCTTGACGCTGCTAAGACCCTCTTAGTTATTGTGGACATGGAAAACGGCTCAGCACACCCCGAGGGGGAGCGGTACATAGGTGAGCCTGTGGCACGGATCATCCCAAAGATCGTAGAGCTGCGGCGCTCCGTTCGGGAGGCCGGCGGCCGGGTTTTGCATACCCAATCGGTGCGATCTCCGCAGGCTCTGGAGTTCACCGTCTTCAATAATGTCGTGCGTAAACTGGAGGGGACATGGGCTTCGAAGTTCATAGATGAGCTAAAGCCTGCACCCGACGAACCTGTGATCGTGAAGTACACGCACGACTGCTTTTGTCATACGGAGATGGAGTCTGTTATCGAGCGACTCAGTATGCGCCCTGGCGAGGGTCGGGTGATTGTCACCGGCATAGCCGCCCGGGGTTGCGTCCAAGCTGCTGTGATGGGCTTCAGCCATCGCGACTACTACGTCTATGTGCCTATGGATTGCACGGCGTCGAGGGATGAAAAGGAGACGCTCCAAGCCTTCTCCCTCTATACCGGATTTGGCTACCGGTACAATGTCACTATGACACAGTCGGATCTGATTACCCTGCGGCCGACATGACGAGCTTTCCTTTGTTTCGCCGCCAGATCGAGGTCCCCCGGAGAAAGAGATTACTTTTGACCCCTCCCACAGCCTGTTGATCTAAGAACCCTCACCTTCATTCAGATCGAGGCAACGTCCAGCTCTGCCTGGAAACCGAGCTCAAGATCGTACAGTGCGGATAGGTTTTATCCGCACTGCAAGCACAGACTTGGGAAAACAAGAGCAGAAACAGCGAGCGGATTGTAGATGAAACGCGTTGAACGAGACCGCAGGTGGAACGGTTACGGTTGTCTATGGGGAATGTAAAAAGAGAGTCTGCCTTGAGGGCTTGAGAAGCAAGATCTAGCGGGACCTTCAACAGTGGAAAATGGCCGTCAAGGATCCCAAGATGATACAGTACGACGCTTGTTTGTCGTCTCGCCCCTGTTTGTGGGATCAAGCTATTTCATTGCGTCCGTCGGGCGATCGGAAAAGGAACGGCAACTCAATGTGGAATAGTCTGCGTTGATATCAATACCTGTTGCATACGAGCGGAAACACAATCGAAAGAGAGAAGGAATGGCTCTCCAATAGAACCATCCCCTTCTTGTCGTTCTTCCACGTATTCTGAATGATAGGAATTCCCTTTGGGGGTTCGGCGATCGAGACCCCAAGAATT
>JAZFYO010000088.1:0-4202 GCA_036443615.1 Binatia bacterium
CTTGGGATAGTGATCGATGGCAAAGCCAGGGCCTACCCCTTTTCTGTTCTGAGCCGCCAGCCAGTAGTTAACGACGTATTTCAAACGGTCCCGCTTCTTGTGGCCTTTGAACAAGAGAGCGCTACAGTGAAGGTTTTCACACGCAGAGTGGAAGGTCGGATCCCCTCCTTTAAGAGGACTCAGATGACAGAAAAAAAGGGGCTATTCCTGGTCGATGATGCCACCGATTCGATTTGGGATGGGTTAACCGGGAGAGCAATTCAAGGCAGATTAAAGGGTCAGAAACTTGATCCCTTTCCGGTTACCCCTGCATTCTGGTTTGGCTGGGTGGATCATTACCCGAAGACAGAGATATTTCGGGCGAAGAAATAATCCTTAGATAGACTAAGTTCCTAGAGTCAAATTTCCTTTCAGCTAAAGCAGGCGCCCAATTGAATAAGGAGCCGCGTTTTACCCCGCCATAAAGATTGTAACCTTTTTTGTTCTCTATCGTTTAACAGGGGTGGAATATGATTTCATGCCAGGATGTTGAGTCACGCCTAATCGAGGTTTTGGGAGAAGCTCCTCCTTCAGATCTCGTCATCCATCTACAAGCCTGTCCCGAGTGTCAAAAAAAGCGGCAGGAGTGGGCACAGCTCTGGAGTCTTATGGATCAGTGGGAGGAGGAGAAACCCTCCCGGGAGGTAGAGGCCTCCATACTCTCGCGCGTCCGCGAAGGACTCCGCCGACAGGTAAAGAGCAAACGTGAGAATTTATGGAAGAATTTAGCTGAAACGGTTCTTCCTCTATTGGCAGCTACGTCTATGGCCATTCTTGGCATTACCTTAGCGGTGAAAAAAATCGGACCGGACCTTCAATTGTTTTCTCCTTTGGTCCTTTTGATTTGTGGTGTTGTTTGGGTTGCGATCTATAACATCGTATTTTTCCTCTCCACGGGCAAGGTCGGTAGCGGCTTTTGGATTAAGCATTTTCAGTTGAACCTTCTTGCCCGATATGCCTTGGTAGCCTTGGGAGTCTGGATCTCGCTGAATTGGCTCATGGAGCTTACCGGGTTTGAGAACTTTGTGTCAGGCGTTCTTGATGAGGTGACTCCTGTGGCGCGGTACTTTTTCCTGGGTACGTTTTATGCCTTTATTCCACTAGCATCGCTTTCCGTCATTACGAGAAGAAACAGACCTGGAGACGCCCCTATTCCTGGGATTTTGATCGGGTTTTTGTTTCTCCTTCTTCTCAGTCCCGAAGTTTTTCTTTACTGCGGGTCCTTTTCTGTAGGCATAACCGTCAGTTGGATCACTGGAATTGTTCTTGGCTGTACCACGGGGGGACCTTTCGCAATATGGCTCGGTCAGAAGGCCATGCGAGATTTGCCGGCTTAGGTCTATAGAGCGAAGGGAGACGAATGATGCATCTTAAAGTGGGTGAGTCAAAAGCCGTGGCTATTGTCGCTTCCGTTCTATTTATCACGGTGGCTGTTGTCGAGACTTTTGCAGCCGAGGCCACATCAGCCTACACTCTGTCGGACCTGATAAGGCTGGCGTTGAGGCGCAATCCGGGTATAGCAGCGGCTAAAAGTGGCATTGAGTTGGCAACTCTCGGCATCGAGGAGGCGACGGGGGAGAGACTTCCGGTCATAACCTTCGGTTCCGGTTATCTCTTTGCACCGGCTGAGAGAAAAAGGCTTATCCCTCGATCTCAACTCAGGGATCTCGGCAGGAGAGGGAAGGTTTTCAATGAGCAGATCGTTGATCTGGGAGCGGTCCTTACCATTCCCGTCTATACCGGCGGCAGGATTACGACCAATATCAAGTTGAACCAACTGAACAAAGTACTCTCCAGACACCGGTTGGAACAAACCCGCGACGACCTAATCTTGAACGTTTCCAGCGCTTACTACAACATTGTCAAGCTCGGTAAAGTAGTGCAGGCGACGGAGGCCTCGCGCAAGAGCCTTCTTGAATCCAAGCGCGTGGTTGAGGCTCAAGTTAAGGCGCAGAAAGCAGTATCGGCCGATCTCTTTAAGGTGAACACCCGGCTGGCCTCCGTGGAACAAAGTCTCATAGTAGCCAAGAACGGGGTCGAGCTTGTTCACGCTATCCTTAACACCCTCTTAGGAGAGGATGCACCAGGCAGAAGGCTAGAAATCAAAGAAGATCTGCCACGCAAGATTGAACCTTTGGACCTCAAGCGCGACATCGATTTGGCTTTGGAGAGAAGGCCGGGGTATCAAATTTTCAAAAAACAGGTGGAGATCCAGCAAAAGCGGGTTGAGATTGAAAAGTCGAAAAGGTGGCCTCAAGTTTTCATTGAGGGAAAGGTTTTAGGGGCAGGGGGTGATAGAGATTTTTTCCCCATGACAGATGATGAGACGATTGCCTTGAGGTTATCCTTGCCGATTTTTGACGAGCCGCTTCGGGCAAGGATCGCAAAGGAGCGGGCCAAGTTACTTCAGAGAAATGAAAGGCTTAGACTGTATAAACTTAAGACCATATTTGAGGTAGAGCAGGCCCATCTCAACGTTATCGAGGCCGAAAGTCGCATCAAGGTGGCCGAGGCTATCCGCAAAGAGGCTACAGAGGCCCTTCGCGTCGAGCAAGTCAAATTCGACGCGGGAAGGAGCACGGTGGAGTTCCTCTTGGATGCACAGGCGGCTCAGCTTCAGGCAGAGGTCAATTTCTTTCAGGCACTCTCAGATTTTAATGTACAGAAGGTGGCTCTCAGAAAGGCCGTGGGTTCAATCGAGGTGCCGGGACCGTGAGGTGAGACGCTTGTGTTTGTATCTCTCTGACGCCGATGGGGCTCCCAGGAGGTGCAAGGGTTAAAGAGTCACCGGGTACCTAAAAGGAAGCTTTGACAGTGAAAGAAATATAATTCTGCCATGGACTTTGTGGAACAATTCAAGGGATTAGCCGTGGAGGCCTCGAGCTGGCTTGGCATTGGGGTAGGGTTAATCCTCCTCCTGGTCCTGGGCGTATGGCTTTGGCAGGAAAGGGATATTGGAAATACAGTCAGGTGGTTCATGGGTCCGCTCCGCTGGTATGCGGGGTCCAGATGGGCTCGGCAGCTCACGGTGAATGCCATCGGTATCCTGCTGATCCTCTGGTTGGCCCAGAATTTTTCCGCGTGGGTCCAGCCCACCTTGACACCGGATATGCTCTTTACCCCCCCTGTGATCGGACCTCAGGCCGTGAAGGTAGCGATGGTGGAGGAAGGGGAACTGGCTGACGTTGTCTCCTACACCGGAACGGTCAAGCCCTTTGAAGAGGTGACCGTATTTGCTCGAGTGGACGGCTTTGTGAAGGATCTAAAGGTCTATCCTGGCGATCATGTCGAGAAGGGGCAGGTCCTGGCCATCTTAGAAACGTCAGAGCTGGAGCCGCGCTTGGAGCATGCGCGTGCCAATGAGAATTTCTGGAAGGCGGAGTATGAGCGCGACAAAAGGCTTTACGAGGCCAAAGCCCTCAACGCTTCGCAATTTGATCGTACCCGCATGAAGTATCGGGTTACCCAGGCCAAGTTGAAACTCATCGAAACTCAGATCGGCTATGCGACGATTAAAGCACTGATCAATGGCTGGGTCTCTGAGCGGATGATCTACCCGGGGGTGTATGTCAAAAAGGGAAGCCCGCTTTTGAAGATTGAACACCTGGATCGGGTTCGAATCCACTTCGATGTAGCCGAGAAGGATCTCCTGCATTTTCGCAAGGGGACGCCTGTCTATCTGTACTTTCCTCAGGTGGAGCCCAAGATCATCCGACAGGCCTTCTCTGATTATCTGAGAAATCGTAAGTCCGTTCAGCTCGGTTCGCTGGAAGAAGTTCACATTCCTGGGAGTGAGGATCACAATCCCCAGGGAGACCCTCTGCTGCGGGCGGAGCTCTCGGTCATCTTTCCTACGGAGGATCCGACCACCCGCACCGGCGTCGTGGAGGTTCGCTTGCCCAATCCGGGTGCTATTCTCAAGTCCAACACATACGTGATGGGAGACTTGGTCAGGGCCTATGCTAAGAAGGCCGTCCGAGTCCCGAAGTCTGCCCTGGTACCCATCCCGGGCGGGAAGATCGTGGTCTTTGTTGGCCCGGCCTTCGCCAATCAGGGCCCTGCCGAGGTGCGAGAAGTCCAGGTGGGGATCCGTGGCAAGCGGTATGTTCAGATCCTCGAAGGGGTGAAACCAGGGGAATTCGTGATCTATGAGGGGAATCGGG
>JAZFYO010000089.1:0-4262 GCA_036443615.1 Binatia bacterium
ACTCGCATCATTATTGAGAAGCCATTTGGGCGGGATCTCGAAAGCATGCGCGCACTGAATCGATTCGAGCACGTCAGTTATGAGCGAGTGCTGTCCGGCTCGGGTCTGTTCAACATCTACAGCTTTCTCAGAGACTCTGGCTACGGTAAGGAGCCCCCCTGGCTGACGGAGAGATTAAAGCAGGGGGATCCGGGTGCCGCTATCTCGATGGCCGCGCTGGGTGAGGAAAGCGACCTATGTGTCAAAGCATTAGACCTATTCGTGTCAATATACGGTTCGGAAGCGGGCAACCTTGCACTTAAAGTTAAGGCTTTGGGCGGCCTGTACGTCGGTGGGGGGATTGCTCCCAAGATCATCAACAAGCTGCGTGACGGAACGTTCGTGAGAGGGTTTTGCGACAAGGGCCGACTCTCTTCGCTTATGGAAGCCATTCCAATTCGGGTCATCCTCAATCCTAAAACAGCGCTCCTGGGAGCTGCATACTGCGCGACGCTTGTTTAGTGGCGAGTGTGGGGTCTGACCCCACTATAAGGGAGGAGGTTGTTACTTTGCGAACTACGGACACAACTTTGACGCGATTCCTTATTGAGCGACAAGCTCAGCGACCGTGGGAAGATAGGGAGTTCACCATGCTGCTCGTGCAGATTGCCACTGCTGCCAAGGTTATTGCCAACCAGACCGGGAGAGCGGGTTTGGCTGGTATCACCGGTATGACTGGTGAGGTCAACGTCCAAGGCGAGGCAGTCAAGAAGCTTGACCAGTTTGCGAACTCCGTTTTCCTGGAGCTCATGGAAGATAGCCGTCTGGTCTGTCAGGTAGTGTCGGAAGAGATGGAGGAGGCCCTTACAGTGGGCGGAAGCTGTGCCGGTAGAAGGTACTCGGTGCTGGTTGATCCCTTGGACGGTTCGTCCAATGCGGACATCAACGGAATAGTGGGTACAATCTTCTCTATCCACCGCCGGCATGACGAAGCGGCAGAGGAACCTTCGGAAGAAGAGGTACTTCGCAAGGGTTCCGAGCAAGTTGCCGCGGGCTATGTGATGTACGGTCCAAGTACGATGTTGGTATACACCAGCGGACATGGAGTGCACGGTTTCACTCTTGATTCGGGCCTCGGCGAGTTCATCCTTTCCCATGAGGAGGTCCGTATGCCGGCACGCGGAGGGACATATGCTATCAACCATGGAAACCGTGCCCATTGGCTCCCTTCCACTGAGCGGTTCATTGATTACCTGTGTGAGGTGGACGACTCGACCGGCCGGCCGTATTCCCAGCGCTGGGTGGGCTCGCTAACGGCCGACTTTCACCGGATTCTGCTCGAGGGTGGCCTCTACCTCTATCCGGGAGACAAAAGAAGGCCTTGCGGGAAACTCCGTCTGCTGTATGAATGTGCTCCTCTGGCTTGGGTAGCCGAGCAAGCGGGAGGTAAAGCGAGTACAGGAAAAGAACGTATCTTGGACATTCATCCGACTGAATTGCACCAGAGAGTCCCACTCATTATCGGGAGTCTTGAGGACGTAGCAATGGCAGAGCGCTTCCTGCAAAAAGAGATAGCAGCGACTGAAACCTGATGCACTTTGACTAAATCTTAATTTGTCCCCTACTCCTATGTTCCAAAGATACTTGCGTCCAATTCCCGGTAGGTCAGGAAACCGTCTCTCAAACCCCTCCGGATCGAAAAACGGGCTCGTACTATAGAACCAACCAAATCGGATGATCCAGCTCAAGACCGAGAGAAAACGCTGAGTCTGTGCCATTGATTTGAACCTTCGCATTTGCCGCTCTTGTTCACGAGTGTGCTGATGGGAGACTTCTGCCCGATTGTTTTAGTATTGGCCTGTTCGATGGACCACGGAAGGGAAGATGTCCCTATGTGCAGCCGGATATGAAGACACCGATTCTCATCGTCCTTCAGTTCCCCACTAGATCAGGTCTGTGGAGCTTCCACCATCGCTGGGCATGGATCTGATCCCACGGCTGGTCGAACTTGATCTCGCCCAGCATCGACCAAAGCTCGGACGCACTGCTCGGTCGGTCCTTCGGTGCCTTTTCGAGGCATGCCATGATGAGCCGCTCAAGATCTCTCGGAATGTCTATCTCAGACGCCTCTGACGGAGGTTTGGGGCGAGTTTGAATGTGGTGCATGAGCATCCGTGTTTGACTCTCGGCCTCGAACAAAAGCATTCTCGTGAGCAGCCAATAGGCCACGCAGCCGAGAGCATAAATATCCGCTCTCCCATCCACTTCCACATCTCCGAGGGCCAGTTCCGGCGCTATGAATGCCGGGGTTCCCGTCGCAGAGCCTATGGCTGTAAGCCGGGTGGCGTCTCCCTCAATAGGCGCTTTGACCATTCCGAAGTCAAGCACTTTCAAAAAGTCGTAGTCCGGGCCGAGCTTGCAGACATAGAGGTTGGCCGGCTTGATATCCCGGTGAACCAGACCAGCCTCATGCGCTTCACTCAGCGAGCGACACGCCTGTCGTAGGAGCATCACAGTTCGCTCGGCAGATACTGGCCCGAACTTTTTCACCATACTATCGAGGTCCATTCCTGTGAGTAGCTCCATTACATAATAATAGGAACCGGTTTCGCTGATCCCAAAGTCATAAAGATGCACGGTATGTGGGGATTGCAGTGTCGCCGTGACCTGAGCTTCCCTCTCGAACCGCTCAATGACCTGCGCGTTGATTGCCAGAGCCTCGGGGCGAATTAGTTTTACTGCAGCCGGCCGCGCTAGAAGTTTGTGTCTCGCCAACCACACCTCACCCATCCCACCTGAACCCAATTGTTCAACGAGTCGATAGCTCCCTAGCGGCACTCCCTCCCCCAGAATCCCCTCGTCGATTTCCAAAACAGAGCCTCGCGTGCTCACAACGATACGTTCGATCACATTGCTGAGCTCCCGGATGTTTCCTGGCCATGAATAGGAGAGGAGGCGCGTCACTGCTGTCTCGCTGAGATCGACGGATAGTCGGCCAATACGAGCGGTGATGCGGTCGGCAAAATATTTGGCGAGGAGCGGTATGTCCTCCTTCCTCGCCCGAAGGGGGGGTATAGTCACTGAAGAGATGTTAAGCCTATAGTAGAGATCCTCAAGGAATTCTCCCTCCCGAACCTTGCTCTCGAGGTCACGGCGTGTTGCTGCAACCACCCGGGTGTCTACCTTGATCGTTCGGGTGCCTCCGATCCGCTCGAACTCCTTGTCCTGCAGGAATCGAAGGAGCTTCGGTTGAATTTCGGGGCAAATATCCGCAATCTCGTCCAGAAGAATTGTGCCCTTGTGGGCAAGCTCAAGGAAGCCTCGCTTCTGGCTAAGCGCACCTGCAAACGCCCCCTGCTCGTGGCCGAATATTGCACTCTTCACAAGATCCGGAGGAATGCTGGCGCAGTTAACCTTCAGCAGGGGATGGCCGCTCCGAGTACTGTGGTGGTGAATCATCCGGCAAATTAATTCCTTCCCAGAGCCTGTTTCCCCACGGATGAGGACCGTTGAATCTGTCGGGGCCAGAATTTCGACTTGCTTCAATACCTCCTGGAACGCACTACTCCTTCCCACAACCTCCTCGAAGTTGTACTGGCTGTTCACCTCATCCAGAAGGGCTTGTTCCACCGCGTGCCTGGCGAAATTGTCCACCACGATCGCGCGAATGAGCTTCCGACCTTGCCGGTTCTCGACAAGGTTGGCGTGGATTTTTATCGGAAGGTTCCGCCCATCCGAGGTCATGCACGTGAGTTTTTCCGTCTGGCCCGCACCGTTTTGGTAGACTTCCTTCCCGAACTCTTGGAACAGGGACATCTCGTTGGGATGGATATCGCTGATCCTGAGCTTGGATGTGAGATCGTCTCTCGTATAGCCGAGCAGCTCGCAAGCGGCTTCATTGACTTCGAGGATACGGTCTTGCTCAGGGTCGATCAGGAATGTGGGATTCGGGATTTGGCTAAGCAGGAGGTTGTACTGATCCCGGTAGTAATTCGCCTTGGCTTCGGCCGCAGTCAGTGTGGCCTCGACGGGTTCGTCGTGCATCGCTTCTTCCTAGCCTTCCTGGCAAAACAGCTCAGACGACATTCCTCATATCAACTTCCGATATGAGTTCCTCTGCTTTCCCCGTGGTGAATGATCGAAATCTATCACTACCCCAACCTTGAATCAAGCGTCTTTTCGTCATCTTTCACCTGAAAAGTGCCAGTAAAGCGGGTTGACAAATGCGCGCTGAACTGGATCCCTGGACAGTGAAACACGGTGCTGATAAACTTGCTCGACTA
>JAZFYO010000090.1:0-3889 GCA_036443615.1 Binatia bacterium
GTGGCTCCATGCCAGGGGCAGCTCACGTTCTCTCCCTCAATAGACCCGTCAGAAAGGGGCCCACCCTCGTGGGGACAGGTTTCGTCAGTGGCATAAAACTTCCCGTTAATATTAAATATGGCGATGGGCTTCCCCTCCACTTTCACCATCTTGGCCGTTCCTTCTGAAATCTCCTGAATAGTGCAAACTCTGACAACTTTTCTCACCATCCACTCTCCAGGTCTAACTTGGTTTTCCTGCCTCCTCCGCTCTTCTAGTCGGATCTTTTATCGTAACCGCAAAGACCACCGCCCCGAGCGCCATCAAGGCAGAGATAATGAGAAAGCCATTGAAGTAGCTCAGCGAGGCAATTAAAAAACCGGCCAGGATTGGCCCAGAGGCCTCACCGCTGTCCCAGATGGTTCCAAAGACTCCCATAGCCGAGCCCATCCTCCCTGCTTTGGCGAGATCGGCTATCAGAGCGGTCGTCGAAGGAGTCACGATCGCTACACCCAAGCCAAAGAGGCAAGAGAGGACAAGAAGGGTAAGGAAGCTTTCCCCCAAGACAATGAGAGGAAGCGTAGCAGCACAGAGAAAAAGACCTATAAGGATCATCGGTTTTCTCCCCATCCGATCGGACAACCAGCCCCCGGCTGGTTTTCCGATCATCGTAGTAGCAAGCTGGCCTCCCATGATGAGTCCAATTGCAGCATCGTTGTGACCTATTCCCTTGGCATAGATGGGAAAGAAGCCCAGAAAAGCACCGTAACCAATATACATTGCCGCTTCCAGCGAAGAGGCAATGATGACAGTCCTGCTCGATACGACCTCAAAGATACCTTTTTTGAATTCCGCCCACCGCGCTGTATTTGTTGTGTCCGGGGATGGGGGTCTATCCTCAGCCGGTAGCCGAAGGACCATCAAAAAAGGGAGGAGTCCCAGTCCCCCCACGACCAGGTAGGTAGTCGGATAGCTCGCGGTATAAAATAGGAGGAAACCGCCTATCATGGGACCCATGGTGGCTCCCACATCATTCGCCGAGGCGAACCATCCTAGCTTCTCCCCCCGGCCTTTCTGGAAGAGGTCGGCTACGTAAGCCGAGGCTACTGGCGAGAAGATCGCGGTTGCAAAGCCGTGAAGGAAGCGCAAGAGAAGGAGGCTTATGGAGTCAGAGACAAAGGGATATAGAAAGGGTGGGCCGGCGAAGAAGAGGGCCCCAAGAAGCATCATGCGCCTCCGCCCGAGGATGTCCGATAACGCACCTGCCGGGAGCTTGATAAAGATGCCCGTAATCGTAGAGGCGGCAACGATAAGTCCAATCAGCTCGGGTGATGATCCCAGGTCCTGGGCAAACCGGGGCAGGACCGGACTCCGCGCCATCTGGTAACTCAAGCGTGAGAGCATGCCGGCAGTGACGAGGATTAAGAATGGACTAAAGGCCTTGGACATGACGTTCTATTCATATAGCAAAAGGTGGTAATCAGCCAAGGTAACCCCGACCCTTGTTTTGATCGAGAGTCCGGGTGCTTTGGCAACTTCCCCTAGCCTTAATCTGTTCAGGGATTTGATTATAAAGTTTCCTCCGAGTTGAGAGTCAAGGATTTTGCAACAGCAGGCCGGCTTGGTGTATTGTGTTTTGGAAATTGGGTGCAAAGAGAGTTGAAGCTGACTAATCCGGTTGTGGAATAGCTCACATGAAATCACCTCCAACGCCAGCCGACCAAGAACTGATGCTCGCCTACCAAGATGGGGATGAAGAGGCCTTTACCCTCCTTTTCAAGCGATACGAACTGAGGATTTTTAACTATTTCCTTCGGCAGATCGGCAGCCGGCCCTTGGCGGAGGATCTCCTTCAAAACACCTTTCTCAAGGTCCACCGCAGTAGGAGGTCCTATCAACCATCGGCGGCCTTTTCCACATGGATCTTCACCATTGCCAGCAATCTCCTTAGGGATGCCGCTCGGGTAGAAAAACGCCGCGGAGGCATCGTGGAGCTTGAGGAGGTGAGGGAAAGAATTGCCACGGGCTCTAGTCCGTCGGAGCCTTTTTCTTTGCCGCGTCAGCAGAATCCTGAGGTCGAGACTGGAGAAAGAGAAATTGCCGACTATGTCCGACAGGCAGTCCAGGCTCTACCCTTTGACCAGAGGCAAGTCATTATTCTTGCGAAATATGAGGGTTTTAAATATGAAGAGATCGCTGAGATTCTCAATACGACTCCCGGAGCTCTCAAAGTTAAAGCCCATCGGGCCATGAAAACTCTGGAGAGAGTCCTGAAGAACCGGCTCAGGGCGCTTCCTCTCTAAGCGACAATCATTATCCTACACCCTCTCGCCAGAAGATACTCAAAAGAAACGCTGAGTTTCTCTCACATTAATGTAACCTTTCTGTTTTTTGGTCGTTTAAAAAGTTGACAGGTAGATATTCGTGAGTGAGGCCGAACTGATATGCATCAGGCAACTGGTCGGTCACCTCTGGGTGCTACAGTGTCTTGCTTGAACTAAAGGAAAAGAAACATGGTGAATAATCAACCGCGAAGGCTTAAAGGATATGTTAACTTGGCCATTGCCGCGCTCACCTGTCCCTGCCACGTTCCGATCTTTCTTGCCATCTTGGGTGGCACGGCCCTGGGGGTCTTTCTGAGGGATAACATCCTTTTGATAATTCTCGGTCTGACGGCAATCTTTCTTCTCACCCTCACCAGGGGGCTCAAGCTGGTCAATAAGGACAAGGAACAAAGGGAAAACAGCAACAGCTCGTAAAGAAGATTCTTAAAATGACATACAACAAGAGATCATCATAGGGCTGCCGCAAATATCATGGAGGCACTGGCGCAGTGGATCGAACAAACAGGAATGTGGGCCTACGTCTTGGCCCCTCTCTTCATGATCGTTGTCGCTGTACTCCCGATACCAGCCGAGATTCCAGCGATGGTGAACGGGATGGTTTTCGGTATGGTGGTCGGGACGGTCATCACTTGGAGCGGTGCCCTCGTTGGGGCGCAAATCAGCTTCGAGCTAGCCCGTAAGTTCGGACGCCCACTGTCCGCGCGGATCATCTCCAAACGCATCCTTGCTCAAACGGATCGGATTACCATTTCGGCCGGATGGCCGGGGCTCTTGGTTCTACGACTCATTCCCGCTATTGCATTCACTGCCATAAACTGGGGATTAGGCTTCACTATGCTGAGTCGCTCGACCTTTTTCTGGACTACAGCTGTTGGACTTTTTCCCGGTGCCCTCGTGTTTACGGCTACCGGCTCTGGGCTGGGAGCTTTCTACCGGACACATCCGAAACTCTTCCCGGTTGTGGTGGTCCTGTTCGCCTTCGCCATCGTGTGGACTACTTATCGTTTCCGCTCAGGATGGCAGGCTACGGGGCAGGCTGATTCGGGTGAGTTCCCCACAAAATGATACTCTCTACCCCTAGCTACGGTTTTCGTTCGATCCGGTTTCGTCGGCTTGATCTAGACCGGAGTATTGCTCAACCTAGATAAAAGGTGAACTAGTTGATTTATCCGTTGTTTTTATTATTGGCTCTATCCTCTCTGATCTGGGCCCCGCATGACCTTCCTGCCCAGGATTTACGCCCGGAAGATATCGTTACCATTGTTCCTAAGGATGCTATCCCAGCCATTCTCTCTCCTTCTTTCGAAGAGGGGAGCAACGTCCCCTGGTTAAAAGGGAAAGAATTGGTTATTGGCGTCGAGATTAATGGAGATAGCCGTGCCTATCCTGTGCCTATCTTGAGCCGAGTTGAAATCGTCAACGATCGGGTAGGCGGCATAGATATTGCGGTTACATGGTGACCCCTCTGCCATTCGGCCATCGTGTATGACCGTAGGATCGCAGGCAAGGAGCTAACCTTTGGGGTCTCAGGTAAACTCCATGCCAATAATCTGGTCATGTACGAT
>JAZFYO010000091.1:0-2247 GCA_036443615.1 Binatia bacterium
TGAAATTCAACCGGACTGCCCATCCACGTGGCTTGACCCTATGCTATCCCCTGAAAGGAAGGATCGGGGAGACCTCAAAGCCAGCCGTGCCTTGATTGTTGCCTGCCGACCTTGGGAGTGGAGAGACCAATTCCCCAAAGTGAACAGGGCCAGCGACGAACTCAGATCCCGGTTTTACACCAAATGGCGTACTCTGTTTGAGTAAGCAGGGTTACTGAAGCTGCCGGTAATGACCCGCCTTGGATACTGGTGCAAGCCCGCTGGCAATCTGAGACCAACTCTCTCCTTCATCCTCGCTGAGGAGGACCTCTCCATCGGTCGTGCCCGCAAAAAGCGCAAATTTGTTTGCCCACACGGCCATGCTCATCGCTTCGATATTACCTCGCAAGGATTGGGGGAAACCCTCCAAAATCTCCCACATTCGCCCCCCGTCCCTACTGCGCGCAACGGTGGCGCCCGCCGTTTTCGTTTCCCGCCAATGTTGGGGGGACTTTGATGCCCCCGCCATGAACATGACCGTGTCATCAACGGGCGAGGTAAATAATGCGTCTGGATAGCCGATACGCCAGGACCGCAAGGTCAAGTGTTCCCATGTCTGACCACCGTTTGAGCTGCCATACAATCCCATTCCTCCGGTAAAGTATATCTGGTCCGGGTTGGAAGGCCGGAGGACCAACCGATGCACATCCTTGTAAACCTCATCTTCCGGTTTGTAGAAACTACTTATCTCATGCCAGCTCTTGCCTGCATCCATACTTTTCAGTAGTGCGCCTTGCTCGATGGAGGCGAACATGACGCGACTGTCGCGTGGATCAAACGCAATATGCTTGACATGACCCAGACGAGGAGGAGCTGGGAATGTCCATTTATCCGCACCAGGAACAGATCGAAGGGCCGATAATTCTTGCCATGTCTCGCCGTAGTCCACGCTCTGAAACAAGTGGGCAGGTTCAGTGCCCGCGTACAGGACTATGTCACCGTTTCGCTCCACGGAAGCCAAGGTATATACATGCTCCTGGGTGAGCCTACGGGTCTTCAATTCCCAGTTTTTCCCACCATCCATACTGGCGTAAAGCCCCTTGCCATGCACGCCGGCAAACAGCCCTCCTCGCTTTGGCTCTAGGAGCAACGCACTGATATGGCGATCCTTCAACTGGTGCCCTGACTTTTTCCAGGAGTTGCCTGGACCCTGGCGTTCTAGCACACTAATCCCGTCAATCGTTCCCACCAACAATTCACTCGGCAAGGCTTCTCCTGCAAATACGTTACGTCCGTTGGGTGAAAGACATACTTTCATGAAGCACCCCTCCTTTCTCTGATAGCGGTTTTATAGCCCGCCGTCGTAAAGTTTGTCAATGGCGCCACAGCGACCTCCGAAAAAGAGTGATCTCATAAAAAAATATCCTCTTTTTCCATCCCGATAAAGAAACCGATTTAGCAAATAAGTACCCCGCCTTCCATCCGAAGCTAGGATCCCGTTGACATAATCGCTTCGTTTCCTATAATTTCCATGCAAGGCGTGCGGGTCAATCCGTTCGGGAAGAAAGAGTTCTAAATGAAACCTGATCTGTACCATCATGGTATGTCTGTTTGCGGGGCGAAGGCTCGCATGGTACTGGCGGAAAAGGAAGTCCAGTGGAACAGCCGCTACGTCGATATCCGTGCCGGCGAGCAGCAAGACCCCAGGTATCTCAAACTCAATCCCAATGGAGTGGTACCGACTCTTGTGAACGGGAAGGATGTGGTGATTGAATCAACCGTGATCGGCGAATATGTTGACGAGGCCTTCGAGGGTCCTCCGTTAAAGCCAGAGGATGCCATGGGCAGAACACGTATGCGCCTATGGACGAAGCAGCTGGACGAAGGCATACATATCCCTGCCACTGCCACCCTCAGCTTCGCCATTGCGTTACGAGAGGAATTTGTTAACAAGTTTGAGACCCGCGAGGCCCTGCAAGCCCATATCGCGAGCAAGCCCAATCCGAAGAACCGCGAATTTCTCCGACAGACAACGGAACTGGGCATCGAGGCGCCCCTGGTTCGCGAATCCATTGAACTGTTCGACAAATTGTTTGCAAATATGGAGATTGTATTTACCCGTGGACCCTGGCTCGCGGGCGAGGCCTTTTCATTGGCAGACATCGGTTATGCACCCTATATGGCCCGAATGGACTGCCTCCAGCTCAGCTGGCTATGGGGTGACCGTCCGCACGTGGCCGAGTGGTACGAACGGCTTAAAAGACGCCC
>JAZFYO010000092.1:0-9323 GCA_036443615.1 Binatia bacterium
CCTCACAGGATGTGGGTAGGGCCATCAACCCCCTGTCGGTGAGAGGTCAGATCCAGGGCGCAATCATGCAAGGCCTCGGTCAGGCGCTGAGTGAAGGGTGCTTTTTCAAAAACGGCAAGATGCAGAATGCTGGATTTCTTGACTATAAGATCTTTAGCTCTCTCGACGCGCCGAATGTTGAGGTGCATCTTGTGGAGCGTGAGGATGATAATGGTCCGTTCGGTGCCAAAGGAGTGGGAGAACCCCCTATTATGCCGCCGGTCGCCTTGATCGCCAATGCCGTCTATGACGCTGTTGGAGTAAGGATCTATGATCTCCCTGTCACTCCGGAAAAGATCGTGAGGGCGATACAGGAAAAAAACAAAGGGTGAAATTGAAGGATAAAGTCGCTCTCGTCACCGGAGGCGGGCGGGGGATCGGAAAGGCCGTAGCCCTTGCCTATGCCCGTGAAGGAGCGAAGATGGCCATTTGTGCTCGGACAGGTTCTGAGGTCGAACAGGCGGCGAGCGAGATACAGGGCCTGGGTACAGACTGCCTCGGAATTGTCTGCGATGTCTCTTCAGAGCAGGCCGTGATGACGCTTGTTGACGGTGTAGGAAAGAAGTTTGGGCGGATAGACGTTCTGGTCAACAACGCAGGGGTGATGACTCGCCCTGTCCCCGTTACGGAACTGGAGGTAAGAAAGTGGGACTATACAATGGCGGTTAACTTGCGCGGGCCTTTCCTCGTGACCAGAGCTACCCTCCCGTTTATGATAAAGCAGAAGGGCGGCTCGATTATCAACCTCTCTTCCACGATCGGGCGGGGGGCTTATGCCAACTTCTGTGCGTATGCTGTCTCTAAATGGGGGATCGAAGGATTCACCCAGACTCTGGCTGCGGAGGTGAGGTCTTGTGAGGTCAGAGTCAATTCGGTGGAGCCGGGCTATGTGGCAACGAAACTCACTGGCTACAAGGGCAGCCGGCCCGATTCTGTTACCGATCTGTTTGTCTACCTTGCCGCCGATGAGTCTAAATCTGTCACCGGAAAGATGCTCAGCTCCTCCGGCTGGAAATCGCAGGTAAAACTGAATTGAAAGCTTGGTTATAGATCTAGCAGTTTTTCAATCCTGCCTTGATCGAAGCCGACAATTGCCTCACCGTCGATGAGAGTCACCGGCGTGCTCTGATAACCCATTCCGCGAAGCTCTTTCAGGGCCTCCTGGTCCTCGCGTACGTTCTTGTCCACAAAAGTGATGCCTTTTTGAGAAAGAAACTCTTTCTCGCTATTGCATGGCCCTCAGCCCGGTTGAGTAAAAATGACGATAGACTTTGCCATTCTATTTCTTCCTCCACAGAAGCAATCATAATACTTTGTATCATTTCCCCAGGGGATAGGCAAAGCACAACGAGCCGACATTTTTTTACCAGCATCAACGGAATCTATGGCGCACAACCAGAACTTTATGCTATGAATGGTTCGTTAATTGTTTCGAGTCCAAGGAGGTTTTAGTTCATGATCAAGTTTTACAACTTCCCGTTGTCCAGCAACTCCCGGAAAGTTCGAATATTGTTGATAGAGAAAGGATTGGAATTTGAGCGCGTCAATATCGATCTCTCTAAAAAGGAGCAGAAAAATCCTGAATATTTGAAAATAAATCCCTTCGGGCAGGTCCCCGCCTTGGACGATGACGGCTTCATTCTTTATGACTCGACCATTATCAACGAGTATCTGGAAGATGAGTATCCTCACCCGCCCCTCCTTCCCAGCGATTCGGAGGGCAGGGCGCGCGCGCGCTTGATGGAGGACTTTCGCGACAACCACTTCACTCCCCCCTTTGTCGAGATCATCCATGAGATTCGAAAGGCAGAGGCGGAGAGGGATCAGAAAGTCATCGAGCATGCCAAAGAGATGATCTCCCAGTGTTTTGACCGGATCGAAAATGAGCTGAAAGGGAGAGAATATCTAGCCGGGACCTTCAGCCTTGCCGATATTGCTTACATGCCCAACATCGCTCTCCTGGAGCGTCTCGAGATCCCGGTAGGCCCCAAGTTTAAAAACATGCACGCCTGGATGGGGCGCCTGAAGGCCAGGCCGAGCTTTGCGGAGTCGGCTACGTAAAGCAGCGAGAATAGCTTGAGCATTCCCCTTGCCTGGCTGGTCCACCTTTATACGGCCTCAGGGGCCGTCCTCGCATTCTTGGCCATTATCTTAATTGAGCAGTCTAGATATCAGGAGGCCTTCTGGCTCATGTCGCTGGCGGTCGTGGTCGACGCCACCGACGGCACGTTAGCTCGGTTGGCACGCGTAAAAGAGATCATTCCCTGGTTTGACGGCGACCGCCTGGAGGACATTGTTGACTATCTCAACTATGTCCTTGTGCCGTGCGTCTTCATGATCCGTGCTGATCTCCTGCCGCAAGGCGATGCCCTGTGGCTGGTGGCGCTTCCGCTCCTTGCCAGTGCCTATGGTTTTTGCCAGAGAGCGGCTAAAACCTCTGATCACTTTTTTCTCGGCTTTCCATCGTACTGGAATATTGTGGCCTTTTATTTTTATGTCATGAAAACTCCGCTCTGGATCAACGCATTTCTCCTCCTTATCTTTTCTGCCCTTGTCTTTGTCCCGATCAGATACCTTTACCCGAGCAGGAGTCCGATCCTGCGCGGTCTTACGGTGAGCCTCGGCGTTCTTTGGGGAATCATGGTCCTGACAATTATTTACCGTCTTCCGCACTTTTCTCTTTATCTAGTGTATGCCTCACTTCTGTTCCCGGCCTACTACCTGTGCATTTCGCTCTGGCTGGAAATCAGGAGGCGGTTGATTTGGGGTTAACCCCGCCTCTTGAGGCGGGCACAAAGCCGATGGGGTTTCCAAAGGGGAGAAGCGGCAGCTCTCACCTTTGGTCGAACACGGGGATTCAAACCCCGTGTTCGATATAACTTGATTTTGGCCTAAGCTTCTCTTGCACAGCTGTGGAGGTTAAACATGAAATACAAGAGTCAGAGAAGATTTTTTGTGTTTCTAGCCATGCTGACCCTGCTGGGAGGCTATCTCCTTGCCATGTCCTTTCAAGCATGGCAAGCCGACGCTTTACAATTAAATAAGCCTAAGTTCGTCTTCATCTTTCTGGCTGACGGAGCGGGGATTACACACCTGGAAATTACCAGGATGTACAATCAGCTAGTTTATAACAGGGGGTTGAATATTACCGACAAGATCTTCGCTGAAGGATCGCTTGGTCTCATGACGACCCACTCTGCGGACTATCTCATCACTGACTCTGCGGCCTCGGCGACGGCCTTGGCAAACGGCTGCAAGGCCAAAAACGGTTGGGTAGGTATCTGCGCCGACGGCAGCATCCCTAAATCGGTCCTGGAGATAGCCAAGGGAAGAGGGATGAAAACTGGTCTTGTCACGAGCGCGGCCGTCCATGACGCGAGCCCCGCAGCGTTCAGCGTACATATCCACAGTAGAAAGTTAGCCGACGAAATTGTTGAGGCTTACCTGGACTACCAACCCGATCTCTTGATGGGCGGCGGTCGGAATCGATTCTTGCCGAAAGACCGGAAAGAGGGCCGGAGGAAAGATTACAAGGACATGATCGCCCTTTTTAGAAATAAGGGCTATGCCTATGTCTCGACTAAGCAGGAACTCGAGCAGGTGAAGGGACCAAAGGTGCTCGGTCTTTTCAGCTTCTCTGATATGAGCTTTGAAATCGACCGCGATAAAAGCCGCGAGCCTTCTGTTTTTGACATGACTCAGGAGACTCTCCGGATTCTCGAGGAAGGCAAAGAAAAGGGTTTTGTGGTCTTCATCGAGAACGAGAATATCGACAGCAGCGCTCACCTGTCGGATGTTGCATCGCTTATTCGCGAAGTTAGTGAATTCGATCGGGCGGTGGGTTTGGCCTACGAGTTTTACAAAAGGCATCCGCAGGAGACCCTGATACTGGTTATCTCAGATCATGAGACAGGAGGATTGGCCATCACTGAAACCGCCAGGAATATCAGATTCTTTGGCAGAGTCGGCAAGGTCATTCCCACGAGAGAAAGCTTGGAGAGGATCCGTGCAATCCGGGTCTCCCTAAGCCGGGCTGCACGAATCCTGGGGAAACGACCAACGCCAGAAAAGGTCGATAACCTCATGGTCGAGCACTTCAAAGGATTCGTTCTTACTCCAGAACTCAGGGAGATATTGATAGAGGGAAAATCGGTTGGACCTACTTTTTATTCAAACAGGACAGCCGCCGCCCTAGGAGAAATGGTGGCCCATAATACGAATGTATATTGGATCGGGCGTGGACACACAAATCAGCCGGTCTTTGTAGGCGCATTGGGGGTAGGGGATGAAAGGTTCCGTGGTTACCAGGACAATACAGACTTCGCTCGTCACCTGATTGCCCTCTTAGAAGGGAAGGAGTCGCACTAACACCGATCCGAAATAGATAGACACCTGAATCAAGAGCCAAAAGAGCGGAGGGCCAAGAGCGGAGAGTCAAGAGCCAGCGACAAAATTGAGAGGCAAGAGTCGAGAGTTCAGGCTCTTAGCTCTCAGCTCTAGACTATTAGCTAAATGCTGGCAGCAGGCCCTTTTTCTGATGTAAACTGACAGCTTGCTTACTTTTGGAATGCGCTGCGAAAGGCTTCCCTAAACTGGATATTGTAGAGACGACGAAAGTCCTCTGGATAGTCTTCGCCCGGTTCCATCTTCAGGTCCACGAGGACAGGTCCATCTTCTTTTAATATGCTGTCTACCTCTCGATCCCATTCCTGTAAATCGGCAAACTCGTAGGTCTTAGGATAACCCGCTGCCCGAGCCATGCCCGGAAAATCAACAGACCCAGCCCGCGGAATGGGAACGGCTCCGTTAGTCTCGTAAGTCCCGTTCTCACAGACGCAGTGAATCAGGTTCTTGGGGGCGGCGTTGGCGATGGTCACCAAGGTCCCCAGGTTCATCAGCAAGCTGCCGTCTCCATCCAGAACGATCACTCGCTTGTCAGGTCGCCCGAGAGCCAGACCCAGGCCGTGAGAGGAGCCCTGGCCCATGGCACCGACGAATGTATAGTTCAACTCGCTTGGAGATATGTGGATCCACTCCTGCGCCGCCTTGTAAACCGATACCACGATCTCATTGGTCCGGTGGCGGGCCAGAACCTTCAGACACTCATCGCGCTTCATCATGACTACAGAGGCTCCCTTCCGATGAGCATCACTACCGGACCGGAACGTGCGTATGCCTGCTCTATCGCCGGCACGATCTTGGCATTATCTTCCGTTGTCTCGAGCAGGTGGTGCTTGATTTCCATGGCGTCCAAGATCGGCTCCACAATCCGCAGCCCGTAGCGCGCCGCGTTGGTAGGTGGGACACCGGGTTTCTTTCCCAGCAGCCCCACCATCATGCAAACCGGGTTCTTTCCTTCCATGGCCACACCGCGCAAGGCGTTGATCGAATCTAGCAGCCCGGTGTACTGGATGAGTAGTAGGGCGCGCTCTCCGGCGCAGTACAGACCGCTGCAGATGGAGATCCCCTCGTCCTCTTTACAGACCTGCACCACCCGCAAATCGGAATCCTGCATAATGGTCTTCAATAAGCTCTGGGTTGTGGTGCGATCAGGCAAGGCGATGACAAACCGGATGCCAGCCTTTTTTATCTCCTTGATGATATCTTCCGCGTTTATAGTATCTTCGCTATCTACCAATTCGATCTCCTCGATAGCCAGCAAGATAATTTTTTGCAGAGCGTAACTGCTAACGGGTCAACAGTCAATCGCCTCAGTTGGGCCTTTTCTGACAGCGTCTGACTTAGGAGCCAATGATTCGTTTCTTCACGATGTATCTGGGCTTGTCATAAAGGACAAGCCTGTGTTAGACGAACTGCGAGGAGGCATCATAAAATGGAAAAAGTTCTTGAGCAGTTGGACAGAGATCGGTTAGTCAAGAATACCAAAAACTTGGCCGATATTGTCAGCTTTACCGGCGAGGAACAACCGCTCGCCGAGTATCTCGGGGGAGAGTTCGAGCGGCTCGGCATGGAAGTGGACTACCAGGAAGTGGAGGAGGGGAGGCCTAACGTGATCGGCACGCTGAAGGGAAGCGGAGAAGGGGCCACGCTCATGTTCTGCGGTCATATGGATCATTTCGATAATCCCCATCCGACCATGGTGAAAGATGACCGGATCTACGGGCGAGGGTTGGTCAATATGAAGTGCGCCTTCCCTTGCTATCTCGCGGCGGTGGAGATGCTGGTTAAGGCCAAAGTCAACTTGAAAGGGGATATTATCATCTCGGGCGTCGTGGGAGAGATCGAAAAGGCTCCGGTGGGGCGCTTCACAGGAAAGGGCTACCGAGGTGGAGGTGTCGGGGCCCGTTACATGATGGACCATGGAGTCATGGCAGATATGTGCATCATCGGCGAGCCGACGGGCCTGAGCCTGCAGATCGGGAACGCGGGTCTGGTCTGGGCCCACGTCAGGGTAGAGGGTAAGGCGATGAACTTCGTCTTGAAGGCGCTGGAAGTGGCTCGAGGTATTCAGGATTGGGAGGCCGAGTATCAGAAAAAATTCCCCCATCCCTTTATGCTGCCTACTGTTCAGATTGGCGCCGTTGAGGGCGGCAATCCATTTAAACCGGGCACTCAGCCGGCGACGAACCTTTACGTCATCGTCAAAACCCTTCCGGGAACTCCTCCCATGAAGATCAAGAGGGAGCTGGAAAAAGTTTGCGCCAAATTGGAGAAGCGTGAGGGAGACATCAAGACAAAGGTGGACCTGTATCTTTCGACGGATGGCTACGAGATATCAAAGGACGAGCTCCTCGTGAAGGTGATGGAAAGGGCACACAAAGAGGTCACCGGGAAGGAGATCCAGTATGCCTCGCCGCGCCGGTACGGCATAACGAGCGACGGCTCCCGGATCGCGCAATACGGTGTGCCGGTATTAACCTACGGTCCCGGCTTTGGCACGCATCTGGTAGACCCGGATGAGAAGCTCGCACCGGCAGAATGGGACGTACCAACAGGAATAAGAAGGGGGGTAGGAATAAACAACATGAGTACGTGCTCCAAGGTCTACGCCTTGGCCGCGCTCAATATTTGCAGCAAGCCTAGAACAGAGATTCTGCAGTCTTAAGGAGATATCTATGCATTTGACTTTTGCTCACTACCGCAATCGCTTCTGCATGTACCGTACCTACTACGCGCTTGCCAAGGGTTTGGTGAAACCCGACGGTTTTAGCGTCACGGTCATAGAGGTCCCGGATCCTCCCAGCCATGCCCAGGAGGAGGTCCTGATCGGAGGCGACGTGCAGGTCGCCAATCTTTACCTGGCTGGATTCTTGCGCCGCAGGCTCGAGGGGGCCCCGATCCTGGGCCTCGCGACGGAGTGGAAGTCGACCTCGAAGGGGAACGGAATGTTCGTATTGAAGGACGGGCCGGTAAAGAAACCTGAAGACCTGGTTGGACGTATCATCGCCACCCAGCACGAGGGGCCCCATATGGTCCATCGCTTTCTCCTCAAGCGTCGCTACGGGGTGGATGATTCAACCCTGCGCTGGGGATCCTACCCTCAGGAAGAGCTCCTCGGGATGTTGAAAGAGAAAAAAGTGGACGCGGTGGTTCTCATCGACCAGTTCTTCTTCCATGGGGAGGCGGACCCACAGGTGAGTTGTCTCTATACAGATGGCGAGGCTTGGAAGGCGCTCTTCGGTTTCTCAGAGTTTATCAAACACATGATCGCAATGCGCGAGTCTGTAATCAAAGAGCATCCCGAGCTGCGAGAAAATCTCCTCAAGGCCTTTCGGGCCTCTTTCGTTTACAGCGAAAACCACCTCGAGGAAATTGCCGATAAGTTCCTGGAACAATACCCTGGCGATCGGAACGCCCTGATTGCCTCAGCCCGCTATCCAAAGATCGAGTTCACCTTTTCTGAGGTGGAGCGGAAGATGGCCGAGGCCCAGATGGATATGCTCCTCGAGACGAATCAACTCCCCCGGCGTTTGGATCTATCATCTGCCTTTGTGGTATAGGCGAAGCCAGGTTTAATTGTTTTCGGTATTGAAAATGATCTTACTACAGGGTGTGGAACATGAAGGAAATCTAGCATAGCTCAAGAGTTGTGCTCATCTCTTTCTTGGCCTGAGCCTGTAGAGGCACCACCATGTTCGAGTTCTTTCCCAACAATAGGGCCTGGTCCTTTACCTGTCTGAGAGTGTTGGCGGAATCCTACTATGGCGGTGGCGAGTTCAACGAGTGTTACAGGACTATTTCAAGGATCAAGGCCGGCGACATAGAGAGCTGGTACGGGGAGTGGCGGGTTGCGGGAGAGAGAAATGAGAAGAATGCCCAGAGTGAAGAGGCCTCGGGGCATCCCCGGACTGCCCGGAAGGCCTACTTCAGGGCGTCCAACTATTACCGGGTTGCTGAGTTTTTCCTCCCTCATACCGACGAAAAAAAGATTCCCGCCTACCGGAAGTCGGTGGATTGTTTTAAGGGCGCAGCGAAGTTGTCAACCGGCATAGAGATCGTGGAAGTTCCCTACGGAGATACCACCATGCCGGGTTACTTTTTCCATCCCACCGAGCCTGTGGCGAATCCACCTGTGCTGATCTTCACGGGTGGGGCAGACTCAACGGCCGAGGAAATCTCTTTCCTGGGGGCCAAGGAGGCCTCGGACCGGGGGATTGCCTGTATCATCGTCGATGGCCCCGGCAGGGGTGCTATGCTGAGGCTTAAAAACGTCAAAGCCATCCCCGACTTTGAGAAGCCCGTTGCAGCTATAATTGATTATCTGGCCCGAAGGGGTGATGTGGATTTAACCAGGATAGGCCTTTTGGGGTTAAGTATGGGCGGCTATTATATGGCCCGGGCCGCCGCATTCGAAAAACGTGTAAAGGCGTGTGTTGTCCTCTTTGGTCCCTACAATGCCTATACCGATATTTATGAGTACTATCCGCCCTTAAGACCTCAAATGTGGTGGATAGTTGGGGCCGGGTCCGAGGAAGAGGTCAAGAGGAAACTCGGCAAGTTCACCCTGGCTGGTAGCGTCGATAAGATTGAGTGTCCTCTGCTGGTCGTCCATGGTGAAGATGATTTTATCACCAGCCCAAAGGCAGCCATGCGAATATATGATGAGGCCAAATGTGAAAAAGAACTCAAGTTTTATAAGGCCGGCGAGCCGGGGTCGATCCATTGTGGCTACGACAACCATACCGAGGTATTTTCATTCATCCATGATTGGATTTACGACAAGATAGGAAGATGAGTGATTTAGCGCATAAAATGGAAATAAAATTTGAATAGAATATTTAATGTAAACCCCGCCTCTTGAGGCGGGCACAAAGCCGATGGGG
>JAZFYO010000093.1:0-9518 GCA_036443615.1 Binatia bacterium
TTCCAATTTCAAGGATGAATTCAATTTGCTCGGCAGGCACCTGGGCCACGCCCAGTCCAGCTTCCAGAATGCCGAGAAACGCCTCGACCGATTCACCCAGAAGCTCCTCTCGGTCGAGGAGGAGAAAAAAGAGCTTCCCGAGCCCTAGGAGCCTGTCCAGTCCCGCCTTTTGTTCTAAATCCCCCTTACGTCGTGCGCCTTACCTGCCTCGGTCCGGCGATCCAGACGGAGATCACGGAGAGGAGCGCGAGCAAATTGGCGATCCAAAACGCACTATTGTAGTTGCCAGAGCGATCAAACAGATACCCTCCTAGCCAGGGTCCTATGCCGGTTGCAGCGCCGACAAAGACAACCAAGGTCCCGTTAATGGCTCCAAAGTGACGCCCATGGAACAGATCGGCAGCGATGGTGGGATAAAGGGATTGGCGGGAGGCGAAACCCAGGGCGAAGAAGAGAGCGAAGGAATAGAGCATCCAAACTTGGGACGGGCCTCGCGCAGTCAGGAGAAGGACTACACCGAGGATCATGGACAGAGAGCCGAGCGTGTAAGCCCATTCTCTGCCGATGCGATCTGAGGTGCTGCCCAGAAGGATCATGCCGAGAAAGGTAAAGAAACCAGTCAGGCCGAGGGAGACAGCTGCCAGCCCCTTGGAGAATCCGGCGTCGACGGCCGCGGCCACTTGGTGGATCAGGATCATGTGAAGCGGAAGGGCCCCGGTGAATACCCCAATAGCAAGGGCCCAAAAACGGTAGCTGCGCACTGCCCGCCCTAAGGTCCAACCGGTCTCATGGGCAGTTGAGCTTGCAGGTCTCGCCATTGGAGGCATGGACCCGGAGTCAGGGGAAAGCCCTACATCTTCAGGACGGTGGCGTTGGAAGAGAAGGTTGAGGGGGGTAATGAGGACCACGAGGAGCAGGGCGAGCATTCGGAAGGCTTGACGCCACCCCATCTCGGAGATGAGGACCTGACTAAGGGGCACGATGATCAGGACCCCAGCTCCCATACCTGATGCGACTATGCCCATGGCCATTCCTCTCTTTTGAACGAACCAGTTAGAAATAATGATGCCGTGTGTGGACATGGGTAGGGCGGCAAAGCCAAGGGCCATGAGGATCCCGATGCCGATGTAAAAGTGAAGGAGGGTTTGTGTGAAACTGGTGACGAAGAATCCCATGGCCATGATCAACGAGCCTGCTGGGAGAACGACACGAGGTCCAAGACGATCGAAGAGCATTCCAATAAAAGGGGCCGAGAGACTCCATACAAGGGCACCAAGGAGCAAGGCCCCCGCCGTTGCGCTCCGGCTCCAGTGAAATTCCTGGATAACAGCGACGAGGAAGACTGCGAAGGAGGAGCGGCAGCCGAATGCGACCCCGACGGTTAGAAAAGAAAGCCCAACGACGACCCAGGAATAGTGGCGCCCGATGAGCCGCGGATTGGTCTTCACCCCGATCCGACAAAAATGTAGCAAAGGCTGGCCTTACTGTGGGTTAGCCACTGATTCATCTTAAACGTAGGTCTTCGCCGCGACCCGATGCTCATCAGGTATGATTTCGCGGGTTCATTGAAGTCGGATCGGGGTTCGAATTACCAAATAGTCCTGATCACGTTGTATTTTTCTTGTAGAAACCCCTTGGCCGCCTCTTCGGCCTCTTTTTCACTTTGGCCGGTAAAGCGATGAGGGATGCCAGATTGGCCCAACATCAAGCAGGTCTCACCTAGGCCGCGGTCGTAGATCACGGAGAGATAGGCCGCCCAACCATTTTCTTCTTGGACCGTCTTGATCTCTAGTCGGGCAACTCCGTTGAGAGAAGGTAGCTTAACGTCAAACTTCATGATAGGTCTTCAAATTTAGATGGCCCTACGAATAAGTCAAGATTTCTAAAGTGCAGTCGAACGAATCAAGGAATCGGAGGATCAACCAGGGTCTGCGCAATAATCTCCCTAACCTGCTGGGCATGAAGGTCAATCGTATCTTTATCATCAGAAGGAGGGTTAAACATGATAGGTTCCTTGATAATGACCTGAATTTCTGCGGGCCGGGGGATCCACTGTCCGCGCGCTAATGCCCTCTCACTTCCGATTATTATAATCGGGATGATTGGCACGTTATATTTGAGTGATAATCCTATAAAAGTATTCTGGAAAGGAAGCAGAGTCGCGCCTGGGTTGACTCGGCCTTCTGGAAACACGATCAGGAAGTTGTTCTCCCTCAAAATGCCTTGAGTTTCTCGCATGGCTGAAAGCCGAGATGCCCCTTTTTTCACGGGGATCCCTCCCCCTGTCTTCAGGTACCAGCACAGGAGAGAGTTTTGAAAAAAATCGCTTTTTATAAGTGCATATACTTTCTTGTTGATCAGACTGAAAAGGAGAAATCCGTCGAATGTGCTTCTGTGATTGGCTGCCAAGATTCCGCCACTGTCCTGGGGAATATTCTCTAAACCTTGAACATCAAGTTTGATGAATATGATACAATACATTCTCACGACGATCTTAGTTAGCCAACAAATAAACTTCGATAGCATATTAATTGCGGATTTTAGCAAAGAGGCTCAAGAATTTGGGCTATATAGGAAACTGTTTGCCTCAGGTGAATAAGACATATTTATTCTCAAGCCTTCACGGATAAGATCGAGGGTCAGAGTGGTCAACCCCCCTCTTTAAGCTTAGAGCATAGCATAATCGTCATAAAGGGGGGATCGCCTATGTGATACAGGGTGGCGAAACTCTCGTGATTTTCATAAGTTCCCCTATTGTGCCCGTGACATGGTGATCCGCCAGACCCTCGCATGGCCCTTCAAGAAGTAAAGGAGGACCTATGATCGATTTCTTCCAACCGACGCATCCTTTTGGGGCGCAAACCCTTCGACTCGTCGCCGAGGCCCAGCAGGGAGGTGGCGACGTGTTCGATATTGCTCGGCTGTGCCGTGGACTCGAACCGGGCGACAAAGAGGGATGGGAAAAGGCCTGGCTGGCTCTGGCCGGATCGAAGGAGGCCAGCGCGAAAATTGCGCTTGCGGCGGGTCACAGGCGAACCGCGATGCAAAACTTCTTCCACGCCAACCAGTATTACCGGATGTCGGATGTGTTCCTTACCGCTGCCGACATGAGCAAAAAGGCCGATCGGTTCCTCAAATCGCAGGAGAACTTCCGCGCCGCTGCGAAGCTGCATTCCCCGACCATCGAGGTCATCACCGTTCGCTGTGGCGATGAGGAATACGATGGATATTTCTGTCACCCGAATGATCCTGCGCCGGGCAAATGGCCGGCGGTATTCTTGATCGGCGGGGCCGATGCCTTTTCGGAGGAGATCTTCTTCAGCGGCAGGCAGGTTCTTGATCGAGGCTGGGCATTGCTCCTGGTAGATACTCCAGGCCGGGGTTCATCGTCATACGTCAAGGGCATACCGACTCGCCCTGACTACGAGGTGCCCTCCAGGGCTTGTGTCGACTATCTCTGTGACCGCCCCGATGTGGATTCAGGGCGGATAGGACTGATCGGGATCAGCATGGCCGGATACTACGCCCCGCGCGCCGCTGCCTTCGACCCTCGCATCAAGGCGCTGGTTGGGTGGTGCGGCTGTTACAGTGTGCTCGACGATCTGTACCTCTTCTGCGAGCACCTGCGGCCGACACTGCAGCGTCTCCTTGGCGGGGTCAACGATGCTGAGGCTCGCAAACGGCTCGAGTCCTTTACCATGAAAGGGGTGGCGCAGAATATCACCTGCCCGACGTTGATCACCCATGGGGCCTCCGACCGCCTCATGAATGTAGAAGGCGCAAAACGTCTGTTCGCGGAGATTGGTAGTACCGACAAGACCTTGAAGATTTATGATGACGCGACCAGCGGAGGCGTCATTCACTGCAGCCACGACTATTGGGCGACCAACGTCACCTTCATGATCGATTGGCTGCAGGAACGGCTGTAAACCGAGTTATATCAAACATGGGGTTTGAATCCCCGTGTTCGACCAATGGGGAGAGCTGCCGCTTCTCCCCCCTGTGGAGTAATGGACTGCGACTCCACGGGGGAAACCCCATCGGCTTTGTGCCCGCCTCAAGAGGCAGGGTGTACATTGAATCTAGTGTGATAATCGATTTGGTTTTTTAGATAGCCGGAAATACGCTGGTTGTGCAGTCTATGCCCAAGGTGGTGGACTGTTCCACCCGTCATAGTAAGTGGTTTCCGCCGTGGGCCTCCGTCGGGTCGGGCCGAACCTTCCTCTGGGATAGCCTAAAGGAATGCAACAGTGAAACTCCATGTCCTTTGGAATATTGAACAATTTATAGACCCGATCTATTACCTTCGCGTGCAGAGAGGTGATCGTAGAACCAATACCCAGCGTCCGAGCAGACAAAAGGAGGTTCTGCACCGATGGAAAGATTGAATTGGCCCGGTTCGGTGCGGTTGAAAAGACCAGGATAACGACCGGGGCGTCTTTGATTTCATCTGCCAGTTGCATGGATGCCTGATGATTCTTATCCTCCTTTGGGATGTCTTCAGGCTTGCTCCATTTTCCCTCATCCCAGCGCTTGGCCCACCACGCCTCGTGATAGAGCATGCCAAATTCCTTGATCTTGTTGCGATCCTTGATCACCAGGAAGCGGGCTGGCTGCCGGTTGCCCCCGTTCGGTGCCTTGGAGGCCGTGTCCAGGATGATTTTGATATCATCGTCGCTAATCGGATCGGGCTTTAATTTTCTGATCGCCCGTAGAGAAAAGATGGCCTCTCCGATATTCATGTTGAGTTTTTTTGGCGGGTCCAATCTCACCATGGTCATATCCAATGTCCTCCAAAATCTTTCTATTTGTTCTTAACTACCTTAGGACGAAGCCAATGTCCATTCTTCACCCCTAGGTGAATTCAATATCTCTGTTGAGAAAAGTATGGGCGCATAAGTAGCCGAGGAGGGCTGCCCCTCAACGGGAGCCAATGGGCCTCTGCCTGTCTGCTTTTGATTACCTAACCCAATCTTCTCTCTCTTTGAGAGCATTTAGATCGGATGTCTCCCTGTTTCAGGGCAGCCCCCTCGCCTATAAATACTCCTCCGAGGGGAGCGAGACTGAAGGCCGCGGGCACCTGAACGTAGAGGTTCCGTCAGGCCCAGACCTGAGGAGTAAGTACCCTGGGGCATGATAGGGTGGGGCCTTCAAGGTACAGTCCCATTGCCCGCGGGCGAAAGGCTCGTTCCCCGAGGAGAGGCAAGGGCGACGGGGCAGGCCCCCTAGGCACCAAGCGGCGGATGTGATTTCCGAGGGGGAGGAAGCGTGGAGGCCTGAGGAACAGGAGAGAGATGGTTGGTACAGCCCGCGACGGTTGGAGAACCGACACGATGGGGTTGGGAGGCGGCCGTTCGGCTGAGTTCACGGCGAAGCCCTCAAGAAGGCAGTAATCTATTTCCTCAGGCCGGAAGGCTTACTTCCTCGAGGAAGAATAATTCATAGGTATTAGAAAAGAAGGCACCAAAGTTGCGAAGAACTTTACACCACGCTTTTGCAATTGATTCTGCACAGGTTTGACATACCCTTGGGGCATGGATATAGATATGGCCGAGGAAATTGGTTGGAAACGTTGATAAAAAGGTTGCTGTGTGCCGTTATCTTGGTAGCGGCAATCCCTGGCCTCGTCGCGGCGGATGAATTGCGCGGCAGGCTCTTCGACAAGGGAAAGAAGGCAGGAAACAATCTTGAAGGCTATGTGGTTTGGCTCAAGGACGGTCGAGACCTTCCCCGGCTGAAGCACCGGAAGACCGTAAACGAAATGCTCCAGATCGACAAGCAGTTTTCCCCCCGCTTTCTCGCCATCTTGAAAGGGGAGATCATCCTCTTTGCTAATTTTGACAACGTCTTTCACAATGTCTTCTCCCTGGACAAGCGGAACAGGTTCGATCTCGGTCTTTACAAAGGGGAAAAACGTTTCAGCGCCGATCTCATGACCGAGATCAAAGACGCAGGAGATCCGGTCCAATCCTATCCAGAGGTGGGAAAGTTCCACGTTTTCTGCAACATCCACCCCGATATGTGGGGTGTGGTCTATGTCTTTGACCATGGTTACTACGCTGTCACAGATAAACACGGCCTGTTCGTTCTTCCATCTCCCGGGAAGGGGGCCTACACGGTGATGATCGACGGCCCGAAGCTTTCCCGCCCGGAGAAGAGAAGAATTGAGATCCGCGATGGAAGCGCCAACCTCAAGCTCGACCTTGGCCTTCAAGAGTCGGCGAGAGAGGTCCCGCACACCAAGAAGGACGGTCGGGAATACGGGGAGAAACGGCCCTCCGGGTATTTATCCGAGTAACCTCTCCTTATGCACCCCAGGCAGGCCATGATTCTCGCGATCAATACCGCCATCTTGGTGGTTTTGTTTGCCTTCGCGGCCTGGCTTTACCAGAGCTCCGAGAGTGAGGTTGAACGGCAGGTAGTCTCGTCGATGGAAAGGGTCTCGGCGATGACGGCAAGACTTGCCCGGCTGCGCGAGCGGGAGCTTTCAACCCGCGCCCAATCGTTTACGGTGAGCCCACTTCTCCGTAGCGCCGTGATCACGCGCGATGCGGAGACTATAGAGGACGTCCTGGCCTCCTTTGCCAGGAAAAATTCCCTCGCATCCGCTGTTTTGGTCCAAGACGCCAAAGTCGTTTACGCCAACAATCCACAGCACCGTGAGGCCAGGGCCGACGACGTTCTGAAAGGGATGTTTCGGGGCCGTGCTCTTTTAGGTCGAACGGGCGGTGGCCTGACCCTCGTTCTCGGGGAGAGACCGTCCCCGAGCCTGCTGGACGAGTGGTCGGAAATCACCCTGGTTCGGTACGGTTTCCGATCCCCCCCTTCCGCCCTGGCCATCAATAACATTATGGCGGGTGACGCGACGATCCGGTCCAAGGAGAACCTTCCGGAGCGCCCCATTGTTGTTTCCTCACCGCAGAACACCTTTTACGCCCGTACGACTCAGATTCTCGACGGCCGCTTCGTTCTCGGCATCTATGACCGGTACGAGCCCTACTGGGCGGGATTCCAGGCCCAGAGAAACTCCCTTGTGGTCCTGGGGACCTCGCTTTTCTTTGTCGGACTGCTCATGAGTTTCGGGTTTGCGTACCTGATCGAACGGTACGCGTTGTCCGATGCATCCCAGGCACGTTCCAGTTCGGAATGGAAGGAAATGCTCGAGGAAATCGAGCAAGTACGTGAGAAGCTCCTGAACGATCCTGCACGCGGCGGCTGAGATGCCCGAGTTGTTCCGCCAGCTACGGCCGTACCTCCGGCTGGTCTCTGCCTTTCCCCTGCATCTGATCGCCGCATTTGTCGCCGCTCTGATCTCTGAGATCCTGCTGACCATTCAACCCCGATTTCTACGGGGGTTCATTGATCAGGCTCAGGCCGGCCTCGGTGGATCGGAGCTCTGGGTGTTCCCGGCCTTTATGCTCGGTGCCGCCGTTTTGTCCTACGCCTTCGAGTTCATCTCCGTTGCGATTGGCTACTATCTGGAAACGCGTCTGGCGCTTCACCTGAAGCAGGTCTATCTTAAACATTGCCGGCAGCAGCGGTCCGAGCTGGTCCAGTATTCGATGCGCTCGGGTATCACCGCCCTGGCGGATCTTGCCCTGTCGATCAGTCTGGACTTTCTGCTCCTGCTGAGTCGCCTCCTTCTGATCCTGACCTTTCTCTCGCTGGAAAACTGGGGGCTCGGGCTGGCGACCTTGGTCACCCTGACTTTGAGCCTTGGCCTGACCTTGATGAGCACTATAAGAATCGGGCGTATCGGCAGGGTTATCGAGCTCTCCACCGGGAAGATCATCAACGCTACCCTCAAAGGAGGGGTCTCGGCGAAGGATCCGCTGGAACGCCTCTATGCCTACGATCAGGCGCGGTTCAGCCTGCGATCGGTGAACTATTTTTTGTTTTTCATCACCTTCCGCGTCCTGCCGCTGAGCGCCCTGGTCTGGTACCTGTTCGGGGCGAGTATCAGCTTGGGATCGCTGGCATCCACTTTCCTGTTTTTCTCGATGCTGCAGAGCCCTTACCTGTACCTCATCGAGATGCTGCAAAAATCGACGGGAGCCTTTTCGGAGAGCGCGCTCTTTCGCAAGGACCTAGAGCGCGGGCTACGGCTCGATGAGAAGCTCTCGGCCGCGCCGCTGGGGCTGATCTGGAGCCGCACCGCCGACCAGTCCGGAGAACCCTTGAGTCAAGCGGGAAAGACAACGACCGCCTCCCAGGTTTATTATGATGATATGGGGCAGATAGGGGAGAGTTCACCGAAAGAGCAGGTCGCCCGCAAGGCAGAGGTCCTCAGAACGCTTCTTAAGCGCAGTCGAGAGCGATCGATCTATCTCCATTCATTGGATCCGCTGATCGGTCGTTTCGCCCATTTCACCGAGGGCAGGAAGGGCCATCTGCAGACCGTCCTTTCGGAACTCCAGGAGAATGGGGACCTAGATCGTTTGTTGCGGATGGCCGGTGACATCACGCCGGAAACCGATGCGCGGGGAAAACCCGATGCGAGCTGATCTTTGGCTGGCACGACTATTGGGCCTGTGGTTCCTCTCCTTTGCAGGCCTGCTGCTGTTTCTCTATCTGTTGCTTATTGGAGTAGAGATCGAAGGCCGTTCGATGTTTCAGCTTTTGTTCTAGGGAGATGAGCGCGACTCAATGGATTGGTCAGGCAGCGAGGACTAAGTCAGGAGGACATCTTATGGCATCAGGGGGAGAAGTGACAGAAAAATTTTTGGATCATCTCAACTCGGAGGAGCTTTTGTTAAGGTTGGATTGGGAGGAGTGGCTAGGCATTACACCTCCCTATCAGGATACGAGTTTCTCCATAGAAGACGCGACGGTGAAGTTTCAGAGGAATGGCTACGATTGGGATATGCACGGGTCCGTTTACACCCCAAGAAAGGAGGTCGATGAGAGTAGGGCATTTGTCGTCTTTCACGGGGGTGCCGGCAGCGAAAAGATCATGGATCTGACGCCAGACGGACGACCGGGAATCGCACGGGTTCTTGCTGGCCAGGGATTTAAGGTTCTTTCCTTGACCTACCCCGGCCATTATCCGCCCGGAGGAGTCTGGACAGAACCGGTGGCGGATCGGATGCCGATCTATTTGTTCAACCGGGAGCTCCCTTTAAAGGAAATTCATGATCGGAATTTGAAGTGCACTTTCAACACGATCCTTCAGGGGGCGGGCCTACTGACGGATCAGTGTCTTTTCGGACGTGAAATTCTGGGGTTTGGCCATTCGACAGGGGGGCCCATGGCCGCCCATCTTACCCGTTTCACAAAAAAGGCCCGGGTCATCGGATTGGTCGGGTTTGGTACAGGGGGCCCGGATGGCTGGCGTAAAGAATGGAGGGACAAGACGGGATCCGAGGAGTACCATGAGATTCCGGTGGAGGTTATCTCACGAAGGTCGCCGAAGAGCTTCCGAGAAGCCAAGTATGAAGACCCTCCGGACCTCACTCCCTGGGGAGGCGCGGAGGAGTATATCCGTCTGGTGAGCAACATTCGCTCTCAGATGAAGACAA
>JAZFYO010000094.1:0-4921 GCA_036443615.1 Binatia bacterium
CTCATAGCCTTCGGGAGGCGCGTAGACGCCCTCCTTTAGGTACCGATCAATAACCTCTCTAGTGTTCTGGCTGCCCTCCTGCTTTTTCTGAATAGGACGTTCGAGCCAGCGGTTGAGAGGGGATGCACGGTGCTTGGCATACTCTTTAGCATAGATCTCCGAGCGGACCTGGGCCAGGATGTTGCCCCGAACCTCTGCCCTCCGCTCGCGGAGGGCCTGGATATCGATCGTCGCTGTGGCAAGTGCTTCTCCGGGACTCTCTGCTTGCCCGACTATGTGGCCGTTGAAGTCGACAACCTCCGACCCACCGTGCGAGCGGTCGAGAGGCGAGATTTCACCCTCAAAGCGCTGCTGAAAGATCAGCCCTGACGTGTCGGCAAATACGTCATCGTGCACTTGGGCGGCGTAACCGCCGTGGTTGGCTGAAACGATGTACATCTGGTTTTCATACGCCCGGGTGCGACGGCTCATCTCCCACGGCTCCCGGTGGGGAGCGTACGGCTCGCCCGTTGCATGCAGCAGAACCTCGGCTCCGCGCATAGCGAAAGTCCGGATCATTTCCGGGAAGTTGATGTCGAAGCAGTTTATAATGCACAGGCGGCCGATAGGTGTGTCGACCACCGGGAACAGGGCATCCTCGCCGCCCTCGGTTTTTACATAGAGGTCGTATAGGCCGGGAGGGGTGGAATAGGTCGTGTGGCCTTGGCAGTCTGCACCGTTTACCTTTCGGTAACGGATGATCAGATCCCCTTTGGGGTCGTAGAGATAAGCCGAGTTGAACCATCGCCCAGGGTAATTGGGGTCGAACTCCATTGTTCCGCCGCCAACATAGGCCTGGTTCTCACGGGCAAAGTTGGCCAGGGGTTCCAGCTCCGGCCCTGGTATCCTGAGGGCGACCTTGGTCCACTCTTCGACGGAGCGCACGTGCTCTGCACCGGTCAGAGAGAATTCGGGCAATACGAAGAGTTTGGCTGCCCCGAAGCGATGCTTGACATAATCCATCATCGAAAGAATGCGATTAACGTTCTCGCGTACAATGGCATCACGCCATTTTGGGTCCTTAACGTGACGGATGATCGTCTGAACTGCTACGGCAGTGTATGGTGAAACCATAGCTCCTCCAACTCCTAAAATTCTCTAATTAATTCTAGTCAGGGCAGACTGCACCTTGCCGATTAGGAGGTATGCTAATCTGGGCTTTTCCCCTTGTCAAGCAACGAAATTTGATTCTAACCCTCTGCCCTATCTCTTCGGGCAGACACACGGGCAGGCTCTAAGGGGGCCGATTTGAACTGCAATTGGGAACCGTCGGGAAATGTAATGGTGAGCTTCTATTTCTTTATAAAAAAGGCCTTATACATCCAAATGGAGGAAAAAGAAACAATCAGGAGGATAAGCGCTGCACTTCCTAAAACCAGCGGCTGCTGCCACCGCTCCCCTTGCCAGAAGCCTTGCCTTACGTCAACCACTACCTTCTGATCGATAATCCCTTCATCCTTTAGCAGTGAGCTAATAAATTGCCTGGTATCCTTATTGTGCCAGTCTTTGTATCCAATGCTCTTTGCAAGAACGTTCCCTCTCCGGCCGATCAAAAAGGTTATAGGAAGGGCGCGGACACCATAACTTTCAGCAATTTTGCCAGGCCTGTCTAACAAGATTGTGAATGTGAAATTGTTTTCTTTTAAGAACAAGTCGATCGGCTTAGGCCCTTCCATAAAATTCATCGCCACAACTTCCAGGCCCTCTCCCTTAAATTCCTTGTAAATTTTCTCCATCGAGGGCATCTCCAGGCGGCAAGGGGGACACCAGGTGGCCCAGAAGTTAAGGAGCACAAGTTTGCCCTTAAGGCTATCGAGACTTATTTTCTTCCCTTCAGGAGTCACCGCCACGAAATCAGGGGCAGGCAAGGATTCGGCTTCGGGCATAAGCTTCAACTTTTTTAAGAGCTCCCCCTCCTTGAATTGTGCCTGCTCCTGGGCGAGTACCGCAAAAGGAGCAAACAGGGCAAAAATCACAACCGCAAAAAATATTCGAATATTATTATTCATCACAACCAAGCTTCCATGTTTAGCTAAAGAATTCCAAATCCGCCGTAGGCCGAGCCCAAACCCTGACACCTAAGAGGCATACCAGAGTTAAGACCTTACCACTATTAACTCTTTTCCCTGCCTACTTGTTCCCTAAACCTTTCCTTCTTATTCTGTCAAGTATTACGTTGATTTTCCATAGCTCACAGTATTGACTTTTCGTATACGCTTAGAGTAAAGACACTTCAATGCCGATCCGTCGACTCTCCCTCCTCCTGCTGCTTTTTACCATAGCCCCGTCTCTACCCTCCGAAGCTGGAGAGATAATCCGCTTTAAGCTTCTGCCGCAAGAGAGTCACATCCTGACACAGGTCCCCAATCCGTTCGGAATCGTCAAGGGTGAACTTACTGTTCGCGAGGGTGAGGCCGAAGGAGATACCCTGGACCTTCAGGGCACCGGAAAAGTGAGGCTCACGGTCGATACGGCCAGCTATAACAGCAACATTGGACTCAGGGATGAAGACGTGCAAGAGAACTACCTGGAAGTTGAGCAATTTCCTCTGATCACTTTTACCAGCACGGGAATCGAGAACGGCAAGAAGATACCGTCCCCCGAAATAGCACGGGAATTCACGATCACAGGGATACTAGAGCTTCATGGAGTAAAAAAGGAAATTCGGGTGCCAGTCAAGCTATCCCAAGAGGGAAAAAGAATTATCGTAGAGGGCAGAACAAAGATCCTGTTTGATGATTTCAACATAAACACTCCCGTCCTGCTCTTTATCCGCTCAGGCAACCATACAGAGGTAAGCTTTCGCTTTGTGGCTGAGCAGCAACCTTGATCCTTCACGGCGCTTTTCTCCGCTTTTTCCCAAACGCTTCCTCAAACCTTATCGAAATGTCTGCCTGCATCTCCCACTGCTCAGCGGTCCACCAGGTCTTGATGAGGACCAAGATCGCCTCCACATCATTGTCCGTTAGCTGTCCCTTGAATGCTGGCATTGCCTCGAATCCGGGCTTCCCGTTCAGAATCCAATCCCTGAGTTGGATATCGGGATGATGCCAGGTATGACCTTTCTCGTTATGGGGCGACGCTCCCTTTGAGGTTCCCTTTCCATTCCGATCTCCATGGCAGGACTGGCAGTACGCAGCGTGCAGTGCCGCTCCGATCGACTGCATCTCTGCCGAATCCGTTTGCCCTTCAACCGGAGCAGCAATAATAAAAATTGCGACCAAGGCTAACGTGAATCTCGCCCGGCTGACAGTCATCTTCCACACTGCGAGCACCACCTCATTAGCAAGCCCAATGCCCTCAACGAGCTTGCTACCAGCTCCCAAGGAGCGTTTTGATGTCCCGCCCTCAAAAACTCAGTTAACAGGTTTTCTTTAGAGAGCTTTTTAATTCATCAAGTCCAGAAAAGATCAGAAAGGCCCGATCACCGCGCATACCCGCCTGGATAAGCACAGGGGTACCTGGATTCGGCCCGTTCGGCCCTGAGTCAGTCTTTATTCTAAGATTGAACTCTTTAAAGGTGGAGGTTGAGCCGTCCTTTAGTTTGAAAGTGTATATCCCGTTGCAGTATCTTACTGTTTCAACTTGATGGTCAGCGGCCGCGGTTTTTAGATCTACATTGCGCCCTTGATGGGCGAGAGCCAGACTCGTTCCGAATAAAATCGAAGCAACGATAGCGAGTATTTGCCTCATAGTTCCCTCGCATGGAGTTCCTAGACAGAGGAATCTTCGGCCCCCGAAACAGAGAAGGGGCTAAACCAGCACAAACAGTCGAGCAGAAAAAATCAGAGGATAAGGACGGAGTTACACAAGTGAACGGAGACTTTGCCTGTGAAAATTACCTCGGAATTAAAGGCGGCCTGCTGGCTCGGCAACGAAGTCTTATTAGGAACGGTCACTGGAAGGCCTAAAAAATGCCCGATCGGATCGTTTTTAGCAAAAGCGTGAATTCGGGAAGATGCCCACGCCATCTGGAAGTAGGGTCCAAGAACAAACCCGGAATAACATTCAATTTTAGGGGGGTCACACGCTAATCTCCCAAACGGCAACATGGTCCGCATGCAACCTGAATGTAAGCCACTGTGCTGCCCCCAGAGTATTTGTGATCGGAGAGAGGCAAGGCTAGTACACTAAATGCCAAAACTAAAAAAGGCGATAAGAGTAAACGCAATGATTTTTGCTTTTCTTTGGACCATAAAGTCTAAAACGACTCTTGCGGATTAAGCTTTGAAAGTCAATCTCTCAAGGCCGAGGTATCCAAAGTCACGGATGCAAGAAGGAACGATCCCCACCAGTATGAGGCTGTAATCCATACTCCTGAATATGTTATCCGCTTCTTGCATTTACATTCCCCTTCCGCTCATCTTTCCCATCGTAAATGGGAGCCATTTAATAATCTCGTCCACAAGCTCGCGGCCCAAAGGAACATGCCCTGGCCTAAAGCTAAAGAGGGCATAAAAACCAGTAACAAGGAGACCGGAAACAAAAGCTGAAAGAAATACGATACTCACAACGGCTGATGTTCTTTTTCTTCCAAGAAGCTGAGCATATCCCGAAAGGATAAGAGGATTGAGCAAACTTGCGAGGACGAAGCTGACAACCCCGGAATATCCGATAGCGTCGGTTTTAAAGAGGTTTGATACGACGGGAAGATTACCGACAGGCGGGACAAAGAGAATCATCCCTAAAATTGGCGCTACAAAAGCACTGAGAAGATCGCTAAGAATGCCACCGCCACCAATTTGAGAAAAATCGATCCACCATTTCTGTAACCCAGCGGCGAGGAGCATCCCGCCAATTAAAATCCCGATAGCTAAGTTGAACCAGAAAAAGCGAAACTCCCTGCCGATGTATTTGAGGGCTTCCCACCAGCCGGATCCGG
>JAZFYO010000095.1:0-5577 GCA_036443615.1 Binatia bacterium
CGCCGATCGCCCGGCCCGACATCCAAATCCGCGGCCCACGAATTTTACCCAGATCGGTGCCCTGTTTTTGAGCAAGGGTCCATGGGCCATCCTGGTAGAGTTCGATCGAGGCGCAGGTCGTAATTCCTAGATGGAGATAAAGCTCTCCATGGAAATCCTCCAAGTGGCCATGACCGTCGATAAAGCCCGGCAGAACGGTCTTGCCCTTGACATCAATCACCTGCGCGTTGGCAGGAATGGAGACTTCGCCGCTCCTACCGACTGCTTGGAACTTGCCTGCCTGGATAACGATGACGGAATTCTCGATCGGTGGCCGGCCGGTGCCATCGATCAGCCTTCCACCCTGCACCACGAGTACTGTCTCTACCATGTTTTCTTTTCCTCCCTCGTCTCGATCAGCAGACTTCTACAAGATGTGATTATTATGGTGAAAAAGTCGGGCGACAAAGATCGTGGTTAGCTTGCGTTTTACGCGATGTTGCTTCATGGAGGGCGCCGTTACTTATTAGCCGGTAACTAAGGCACCAATATCACAGGGGAAAGGGCTGTCAATCCTCACAGGACGCAATAAAACGACGCTTTAATTGCGTTCTACCGAGTTTATGGGTGCTGTTACGTCCTCAACCATCTCTTGCAGAATAAAAAGTCGAGTACGCAAGAAATTGGTGCTGGTATCCTACACGAGGACTACGGGGTTACCATCCACACAAGCTAGAAGTTTTTACTGCTAACCTGACGAGTGCCCTATCGGGAAGCTGAAAGACGCCCATTAATGGATGGTCGGATTTGAAGGGGAAATATATTCCAGAATCTTCCTCTGGAGCTGCTTCAACGTAAAGGGTTTGACTAGATAATCATTACATCCGGCTTCGATGCAACTCCTCAGATCCGATTCTTGGGAGAGGGCCGTGGCTACCAGGATTGGGATATCTTTGGTTTCTGGGTTGCAGCGGATGAAACGTGTTGCGTCTCTTCCGTCCATTCCCGGCATCATGATGTCCATGAGTATCAGATGGGGTCTTTCTTTGATGGCTTTCTCTACACCTTCCGTGCCGTTGTTGGCCGAAATAACGGCAAACCCCAAGATCTCAAGTTGCAAAGTGAGAATTTCAACCATATCCGGATGATCTTCTACAATGAGGGCTTTCTTCATCCTGAACTGATCCAATGCAGTATTCATAGAGACTTCTCCGCTTATTGGTTATGCATACAATGTGCCAAACGGTAATATTGTTATTTTTCAATAACTTATCTTGCTGTGTTGATCCCAGGTTTGGCAGGGTTGCCTGAAGGATTAGGGCGTGGTTGCCCGAAGGATCGAAAATTTAATGAGCTCTGACGATTTAGAGGTGATTTCAAAGTGCCTTCGACATAAGAATTTATCCTGAGACACAATTAAACGACGCTTTAATTGAGTCCTAGCCAAATTTACGATTTGGTCAATTCTCGTTGGGCTCGGACCCCCTCTGGGCTTGGGCTTGCTCTGTATTGGACCGCCAGGATGCAATTAAAGAGCTATTTAATTGCGTCCTGTGCATTTGGGTACCCACCCGAGACGAAAAACGGCGGCCCGATGGGGAGCTGGGAGGCTAGAGTCGGCATACTACCGGATCACTCTGTCCGCCCGGAAGAGCACCTTAGGCGGGATCGTAATGCCAAGTTTCTTAGCGGTCTTGAGGTTGATGACCAGCTCGAACTGCGTGGGCCGCTGCACAGGGAGATCGCCTGGCTTGGCCCCTTCAAGAATCTTATCCACGTAGATTGCGGCCCGGCGAGTTTGCGCGATGCGGTCCGTTGCGTAGCTCATGAGCCCACCGAAACGCACAAACCGTGAAGCCGAGTATATCGCCGGCAGCCGATTTTTTATCGCGAGGCCCGCAATCCGTTCTGGGTTACCATGGATCAACCGGCTCGCTCCTTTGCGAGAAGCCCGGGCACTCGGCATGCCGTATGCCGAGTGCCCACAGATGCTGCGCAGCCCTGCGCGCCACCACCCGGCGCAGGGGACTAAGGCTTGCTGACCGTGATGGAGTCCGGGCCTTCTCCGGCTGGGAGATTGATGACTGAGAAGAGCACGCTCGGTTCTCGCCTGTGGATGCCACCGAGGTTGACGCTGCAGCTTCCGCTCCCCCCGGAGGTGACGCAGGAGTCGGAGACCACGCCGTCTGCCGCATCCCATTCGCCTGCGATCACGGCTCCGTCACCAATCAGAGACTCGACGGCAGCGTGCACGGTGATGGTGACGGTTGCCGACCAGGTCGGACCGCTTCCGCTCGATGTTCCCTCCAGGCTGGCGATGTGATCGCCAGTCGAGGGGGGAGGCGGTGGCGAGCTTCCGGAGCAAGTGACCGCACCGTGTGCGTTCAGCCGCCCGTACCTGCTCCAGATCTGCATATCTTGCCCCATGGCACCGATCCGATCCGCGCAGTCCTGAAGCCGGCGGATGACCTCATCGCGGTTTGCCAATGCGTTGGCGTTTCCCGGATCGGCCGCCAAGAGCTGGCTCCATACCAGCGCAGCGACGCCGGAGGCGTGGGGTGCAGCCGTGGAGGTGCCCTGAAGCCACTGAAAGCAATCGGCATCCGCGGCACCGCAGAACACGCTTGGCACGGTCGAGAGTATCGGGTCGCCGGGTGCCAGCAGGTCGACCCAGTCGTCGTCGTCAGTACTGAAGGTCGAGAACGACGCACGGTCGTCCACCGGGCTGGTGGCACCGACCGCGACAACGTTGCCATAGGCGGCCGGATAGACCTTGAGCCACGTGCCCCCATTGCCGGCTGCGGCAATCAACACTATCCCTTCACCGAATGCGGCGTTGAGGGCACTCTCGACCGCCGGCGACGGTCCCCCGCCGAAGCTCATGTTGATGACGGAATAGGTGCCGAGCTCGATGACACGGTCGATTCCGGAAACGATGTCGGAGTCGAGGCAGTTCGAGCCGACGACGATGCCGAGAAAGGTCTCCGCATAGCAGACCTTAAACGAGCCGATCCCCGTATTCCAGCCGACCCCAGCTCCACCTCCTCCGTTGTCTGTCTCCATGCCGACGGTGCCAGCGACATGAGTACCATGGCCGATGACGTCGATGAGTTCGGGAATGGGCTCGCCGAACGAGTTCACGGTGACGCTCACGTGGTCCTCATTGTCCCCACATTTTGCGTCGAGATCGGGATGGTTGCAGTCGACCCCGCTGTCGAGCACCGCGACCAGGACGCTGGAGCTACCCTGAGTGACGTCCCAAGCTTCTGCCATGTCGATATCGGCGTCGGAACGGGTCACCGGCCAGATCAACCCCCCGGTGTTGGGGTCGGTATAAGTCTGCAAGGCCTGACCAGTGTTGTGAAGGCTCCACTGCTCGTCGATGACGTTGATGTTGGGTGCGAAGCTCCCCTCGGTCGGCAGGGTCAAGGGGCGAAGATAATTCGGCTGTGCATACTCGACGTTCGGGTTCCGCTGGTACACCTGCACCTGATCGAGGACCGTGCCAGATGCCACCTTGACCACTTGCAGGCCGAAACGCGGGATTACTCTCTGCACCGACCCGCCTACAGCGGCGTGCGCGGAGGCGATGGCACTGCCCGACGTTCCGGTCCTGAAGGCCACCAGCACTTCATCCGGCAGATACTTCATCTCCGTTTGCGCATGAACGGCGCCCGAAATTCCTAGCGTAGGAATCAGGATGGTGATCGCGAAGATCATGGGGAAGCTGTTTCTAAAGTCCATGGGCCGGCCCTCCTTCGTTTTTGGGGGACAATATTCGACAACGGGCAATTATTGAGCAAAAGGGGTACCAGACAACAATCGTGGAATTTGCTTGATTCTTGGTATATTTGGAGGCCCGTAAGGGGTACTATTTTGAGAAATTATTCCCAAATGGAGAATAGTGAAAGGAATGGAATCGTAGTGACATCTAGCAGACCTTAATTTGCTCGCAGGACGCAATTAAACGACGCTTTAATTGAGTCCTACACGGTGAAGCCTTTTACATCTCGGTATCGAAGCTGGGACTATCTCTTCGCACGAAGCATCTCTGTCTTCGGGTAATGATCCACCCAGCCAAACCAGAAGGCAGGAGTAAACGGAAAGGGCTCAAGTTTCTGACCCTTTAATCGGCCTTGAACCGCTCGTCCAGTTAACCCATCCCAAACCGAACCGGTGGCGTCATCGGCTATAAAAAACCCCTTTTGTCCTGTCACCCCAGTCCTCTTAAACGAAGAGGTCTGACCTTTGACTCCACGTGTGTAAACCATCCCTGTTGCGCTCTCTTTGTCAAAGGCCACCAAAAGCGGGACCTTTTCAAATACGTCGTTAACTACAGGCTGGCGGCTCAGAACAGAGAAAGGGTAGGCCTTGGCCTTGCCATGGATTACCAATCCAAGCACGAATTCCTTGGGATAAATCCTCTTATCCGAGCGACGGGTTGGAAGGATGCCGGCAACAGGAGAGCGATAGTAAGACTCGTAGGGGTCATGGAGTGATCCGAACCAAGGAGTGCTCCCGTGGGTTAAAACTTTAGTCCCGGGGTAAAGCCGCTTCCACGTCTCCCAACCTGTGAAAATGGATTCTAAGAGTTTGAGTTTTTTCCCCTTCTGTGGTCCTGTTATGGCCGCCCCGACCAAGTGACTCCACAGGCTCTCCGTTTGATGATCGTACATGACCAGATTATTGGCATGGAGTTTACCTGAGACTCCAAAGGTTAGCTCCTTTCCTGTGATTCTCCGGTCATACACGATGGCCGAATAGCAGAGGGGTCACCAGGTGACCGCGATGGGTATTCCACCTACTTTGTCGTTGACGATTTCAACACGGCTTAAGATGGGCACGGGATAGGCACGACTGTCCCCGTTAATCTCTACGCCAATAACCTTTCCCTCTCCTTTTAGCCATGAGACCTCGCTCCCCTCTTCGAATGACGGAGAGAGAATGGCTGGAATAGCATCCTTGGGAAGAACGGTAACGATATCTTCCGGGCGTAAATCCTGGGCGGGAAGGTCATGCGGAGCCCAGATCAGAGAGGATAGAGCCACTAAAAAGAACAATGGATAATTCATCTGCTCACCTTTGAGCTGGGTTGAGCAATGTTAGGATCACATGGATGTTCCGGAAGATAACTATGACGCCAATCGGCTATCCTTACTCCTAAAGACAGGGGGGAAGGTTGTCAAGGAGGGTCCTATTTCACCCCAAGACGCAATTAAACGACGCTTTAAAAGAGTCCTAGCCAGATTCACGATTTGGTCAATTCTCTTTGCCCCCGGAGGCGCTCCTGGCTTGGGTTTGCTCAGCTTCGAGCGCTAGAACACAATCAATGAGCTATTGAATTGCATTTGCTATCCGCATAGTCTGTTAAAGGCTCACCTTCGGGTATCCTGTAAGGTATTAGCGAGATCGGCTCACTAATTGACAGCGGCCGATCGAACCGCCACAATTCTACATTATGGCGACTAAAGATTTATCATTCGATCAACTCAAACACCAGCCCCGCATTTTGCTCGGACCTGGGCCCAGCAACCTTCATCCTCGTGTCTTCCAGGCCATGGCCTGTCCGATCTTGGGCTATGCGGACCCGGAATTCCT
>JAZFYO010000096.1:0-2874 GCA_036443615.1 Binatia bacterium
GCGAATGTTAAGGGTCATTACTTGACTTTGCACTGCTAAAGCCAGGGAAAACTTACTTGGCGTGCAAGTTACTGGTTTTATGGTGGTCGCAGCAGGACTCGAACCTGCGACCTCTTGCATGTGAAGCAAGCGCTCTAACCAACTGAGCTATGCGACCACTGGAGAATCTGGTTTTAACACCTTCATGGGCGGTCTTCAAGAATGTAATTCTGTTACTTTAGGTCAGGTGAGACTTTAAAATCTCCTCCTCTGACAGGTTGAGATCAACGGGCATGCCTATAGGAGCGGGCACGTCGCGACCCGTAGGCCAGTAGATCTCGATGAGATTTTCTTCCGAATCATAAAAGTATATCGATATGGAGTGCCCATGGGTGCGGATGCGGTCTATGGGAACGGCCCTCTCGTGAAGATGCCGATAAAAGTCCTTGAGCTCATTAAGGCTCTCTACTCGAAAGGAAATCTGCGAGATATTTTTCTTAGCCTCAGGCCTCTCAGAGATCAGCAGCTCGTGATGCTCCTCGTCAGGCCTCGAACTCAAAAAGTAGCACCGGTCCCGCTGCGATTCCGCCGTAACCTCCAAACCCAACACGTCCCGATAAAAAGGCAAACACCGATCCAGACTCTTAACCCTTAGCCCAAAATGACCTAAACGGGATATCTTCGGCATACCCTCCTCCTCCCTCAAATTCACTCTACTAGTCTATTTCTGTCGCTGTTTTACCCTCTGGTTCAGAGACTCCATGATGCCGGCGTTGACGGCCGCAATGACATCAACGGCAGCATCAAGTTCTTCCTCGCTTATGTTAGATTTCCTTGCGTCCGCAAGGCGTCGCTCCACTCAGGGCTCGCAGTTGCGAGTCATGGCCACAGCCAATCCCAAGAAAATCTTCTCTCTCTCGCTGAGGCAGGGGACGCCGTGTGCCTCACGATAAAAAGTACGAAAATCGGCCCGCTTCAAGACAGCACACCCCTTTCTGCTTTTAGCAACTTTCCCCGCAAATCATGGCGTAGCTGAATCTTCCCTTGACATAAACTCCCTTGCACTCTTTCTGGTACCGGAAGTAGATCTCCTTAAATCGTTTCCCCATTTCGTCCGACTCCCCTTCCAGCCCCTCGGCGACCTCCAGCCAGTGGCGTCCCGTGGGGATACCTTCCATGCCGACCTGATCGAACGAGAACGAATGCAAGTCGTCTCGGGTGATATGAAAATTTCCTCGTCTAAAAAGCTCACGGATCTCATCTGCACAGTAGAACCGGAAGTTCTCCCCATGGGAACGACGGAAAATCATATTGATAAAGTCGTTCAAGGACCGATCCATCGAATCTTGCGCCCCGAGGACAACAGGATCCAAAACAACCAATTTCCCTCCAGGTCTGAGCGTGCGGTGCGCTTCTTCCATCATGAGAGATGGACGGCCAAAGTGGTGGAGGCTAAAAGCCACAAAGCCGCAATCGAAGACTTCGTCGTGAAACGGCAGCACCTCCGCAATTCCGGCTGTCTGCAGATACCCCGGAAGGGACTCCTTTTGCGCCTTCTCACGAGCCAGTCCGAGCATTGGAAGCGCCTCATCCAGTCCAACGACCTTCCCTTTTTTGACCTTCTCATAAACCGGCTGGGCAAAGCGTCCGGTCCCCGTCGCGATATCAAGTACCCGTTCGGGCCCCTTGAGTTCCAGGGCCTCGATCAACAGAGTAGTCAACTGGGCACGGATGTCCGACTTGGCCGCCCTCAGGTCAAATTCGAGGGCATGCTGATGGTTATGAAAGGAGGTTTGTACAGACTCGCGTTTCATTTTTCTGCCATCTCCGTGATGGTTTTCCATTGCTCTGAGCTCACCGGCACCACCGAGAGGCGCGGCAGGCGAAGAAGGTCAAATTGGCCGAGCCTGGAATTGGCCTTCATCTCGGCTAGAGTGACCGGGCGTGAAAGGGGCTCGACCGGCGCAATATCCACCACAAGGAGTTTGGGGTCTTTCTTTTTGGGATCCGGATAGACCGCTCCCAGGGCTCGGGCAATTCCCACAGCAGCCTTTTCTCCTCCGGTATGATAGATCAAAAAACGATCGCCTTTTTTAACCCTGGAAAGATTCTTCAGCGCCAGATTGTTTTTTATCCCATCCCACGCTGTGCGTTTGTCCTTTACCAGTTGTCGAAAGGAATAAGCACTGGGCTCAGTTTTCAATAGCCAGCAATTCGGCACGGGCCCCTCCTTTTTCGCTATTTAGCCCCATCCACTCGGTCCCTGTCAACGCCCAAAATTGCACTCCTCGCGGGAAAGTGGTAAGGCAGACGCGATGAATCAATTCGACGATTTTTGTGATTCCTTCTTCCAAAAATACTTTGCCCTCCACCCCACCGATGCCATCTATTATGGCATCGACGGATACGATCACCTGTTGACGGATTACAGTGACGACACCTACGCGGAGGAGAAGGCCTTTTGGAAAGATTCCCTGCAGCAGATACGTCAGGTGTCGGTAAAGGGACTGACAAAAGACGAAACCATAGATTATGCCTTGCTCGAAGGCCGCCTGACCATCGAAAACTACGAATTCAACAAAGAGGACTACCGGCTCAAACAACCAGAAACCTACCTACCGGTACCTCACATCTACATCCTGACCGTCCGCCCCACAAAGGACAGACTCGGGAATATTCTCAGCCGGCTCGAGCTGTTTCCCGAGGTCATCAACCAAGGGATAGCTAACCTCAGCAGATCCGAGGCCAATCCACCAGGTCTCTGGACCGAGAATGCCGTTGAAGCCGCAAAGGGGGGTCTCGACTTCCTCGATACGCTTCCGGGCAATCCTTCGGTGGCCTCAGTCTTGACGGACCCGACTCGCTTAAAAGAAGCAATCGAGAAGGCGAAGGGTA
>JAZFYO010000097.1:0-2646 GCA_036443615.1 Binatia bacterium
GTTAATATAGAAAATAAAATTTGTCAACCTGCTCCCGCCATTCCTCATTATTTTGACTGGGGCCTTACCCTAGCAGTAATGACCGAACAACCATATGCCCTCGTCCCCGTGAACCCAACTCGCTCAGAGCATAGTTGAATAATCAAGTTATATCGAACACGGGGTTTGAATCCCCGTGTTCGACCAATGGGGAGAGCTGCCGCTTCTCCCCCCTGTGGAGTAATGGACCGCGACTCCACGGGGTAAACCCCATCGGCTTTGTACCCGCCTCAAGAGGCGGGGTCTACATTGAATAAACCTATTGCTTAGCGACATCCTCCCACTTATCCTCCATGAGACTCGTCATGGTCGCTTCAAGCGTGGAGGTGGCAACCCGAATCTGCTGCATGGTGTTGCGGTCGCGGACTGTAACCTTCCCGTCGGCCGGGGTTTTTTCGTCGCCAACGGTCTGCACATCGACGGTCACGCAGAAGGGCGTGCCAACCTCGTCCTGGCGGCGGTAAAGCCGCCCGATTGCGGCGGTATCGTCGTAAACGGATACCCAACGCTTCCGGAAGTCCTCGCAGATCCTTCTAGCGGTCTCGACTATCTGAGGGTTCTTTTTGAGCAGCGGAAGGACAGCGATCTTGATCGGCGCGAGCTCTGGATGGAACCGGAGGACCACCCGCCTCTCCCCCCTCACCTCCTCCTCGTGGTAGGCGTCGGTCAGGAAGGCCAGGGCTGACCGGTCGGCCCCCGCCGAAGGCTCAATAACGTAGGGCACGAACTTCCGCTTTCTTTCGTCGTCGAAATATTCGAGTGATTTTCCGCTGAACTCCGAGTGTCGTTTTAAGTCGTAGTCCGTGCGATTCGCAATACCCTCCAGCTCGCTCCATCCCATTGGGAAGAGGTATTCGATGTCGACACACCTCTTTGCGTAAAATGCGAGCTCGTCTTGGGCATGCTCGCGGAGCCTGATCTGGTCCTTACGGATGCCGTATTTTTGATACCAGGCAAACCTCGCGTCTATCCATCTCTGATGCCACTCCTCGTCTGTACCCGGCGCCACAAAGTACTCAATTTCCATCTGCTCGAACTCGCGAGTGCGGAATGTAAAGTTACCGGGGGTGATCTCATTACGGAAGGCCTTGCCGATTTGTGCGATGCCGAAGGGCAACTTCTTGCGCGCGGACTGAAGCACATTGTCGAAATTGACGAAGATGCCCTGTGCGGTCTCCGGCCTAAGGTAAGTCTTTGTGGCGGTCTCTCTTACAGGTCCGAGAAAGATCTCAAGCATCAAGTTTGCGGGCTTCGGCGCCGACATCTTAAGTCCCCCGCAGTTAGGACATGGCAGCGGCATTGTGTCTGAACCGCTCTGGCCAAGGTTCGCGAGAACCTCCAAGAATTTACGAAACTTCGGATCCCCGAGGCCTTCAAATGGGTAACCTGTCCCTCCAGTACCTTCAGGGACCTCGGCGCTTTTAACCAAGGGGAAATTGGGTGCAGCCTTTTTGCCATCGCCCTGAGCCCATCTGGAAATCGCGAGCCACTCATTCTTCTTTGCAGATGGTCCATCCAACACCTTTTGGACCGCACGGAACCACTTGCAGCTCCACAGGACTTCAAGAAGCTGATCGGACCGATAGTGACGACCGCATTCGGCACACCCAGTAAAGGGGTCGGAAAAGTTATCAACATGTCCGCTGGCCTCCCAAACTCTTGGGTGCATCGAAATCGCCGCATCCAGACCAACCATGTCGTCTCTCAACTGGACATTGTCGCGCCACCAGAGCTGTTTAACGTTGTTCTTGAACTCAACGCCGAGCGGACCATAATCCCACGCAGAGCCGAGACCACCGTAAATTTCACTCGACTGGAAGATGAAACCTCGCCGCTTGCACAACGACACAATCGTGTCCAGATCTACCATGAACGCACCTTAAGAATTATCCAAGAGGACTTGAACCCTGATCTCCTTTACTTGCTTCACCCTTCCGTCATTGGTGAGAAGGGCCTCACCTCCAATGGTCATCGCGGACATCGGGATTGGAAGACCTGCACTGGCCGTTTGGTCAGTGGGCGAAATTGCGGATGGGCCTCAATACTCACCCAACTAGTCAAGCCCTAAAACATCCTTCATGGAGTAAAATCCTTTTTTTTGCTTTACCAGCCACTGGACTGCCCTAATGGCCCCCCGGGCAAAGTTTTCGCGGCTGTGGGCACGATGAATGAATTCAATTCTCTCCCCCAAGCCACCAAAAATCACCGTGTGCTCCCCCACGATATCACCGGCGCGCACGGCCAAGAGACCAATCTCTTTCTTTTTCCTCTCACCGACTATTCCCTTCCTCCCATAAACCCCAACCGTGCCCAGGTCCCGATTCAGTGCCTTAGCCACTTCGCGGGCCATTGCGAGAGCCGTACCGCTCGGCGCATCACGCTTCAAATTGTGATGAGCCTCGACAATTTCAACGTCGTAATCATCCCCTAGAGTTCGGGCCACCTTACCCAGCAAACTTATGAGAACATTCACCCCGACACTCATATTGGGGGAAAGCAGCGCCCGGGTCCGCCGCCCCAGCCTTTGGATCTCCGCCATTTGTCCCGAACTAAACCCCGTCGTGCAGATGACCATGGGAGTTTCCCTCTTCACAGCCACTTTAAGAA
>JAZFYO010000098.1:0-2081 GCA_036443615.1 Binatia bacterium
ACCAAGGCTACCGCTGGTTTTCCCGTGGCCCTGCCATATCCCATGGCAACCCCAACGGCGATCTCTTCGTGTAAGCACTCGATGATCTCGGGGGTTTTGTTTTCACCAAAGTTAATGATTGAATCGAGCAATCCTCGATAGGTCGCACCAAGATTCGCAGGTGCGTACTCGATACCATACTGTTTCATCATTTCAACCACGACATCGGAACCCCATTCTGCCCTACTGGCCATAGTTCACCTCCCTTTAGAATTCTGGCTGGATTTTTTTATTGTTGCTTGAAAAGCCTGTCCAGCCTTTACCTCATACCTCCGCACAGGTTCACCTGTCAAGAAACCACAGAAAGCTATTCTTAAATCTTCAAAAAGAGAAAGAGAAGTTGAAGCTTCTCGCTCAGCGACTGGTCGTGAAAGAAGGGGAACAAGCTCACGGCGGAGGAAAGCTTGGCGGATGCCCAACCCCGCCATCTGTTGACGGAGAAGATGGAAGCATTCGCCAACAACCTTAAGGACAAGGAGCAGGTGAAAAAGAAGCTAAAACATTACCTCACCAAGAAATTGACAGACCTCAAAGACTCGGTATTGGACGCCTTGTGCCTCTCCCATCTGCTCACAGCAGCGCCTATCAGTCTTCGATTCCGTATTCCTTCCATTGGTCCGCAACGCGATCCAAATGCTCTTTCGGGGGCAAGGAAATCGCCGGGTATTCATGTTTCATGGTGGCATCAATCCCAACCCTCGATCCGACCAGACGGACAGGATCGTGTTGGGGGACCGAGCGTGGGGCCTGGGAGGGATCAAATCCGACAGACTGAACGTCTTTCTCGATGTATATATCGCGGTCCGGCCTGACTCGCCAGCTTAAAGCCCAGTCAATAGCGAAGTCATCCCAGATATCGATGTCATCGTCCACTACCACGGTAAACTTTCCAAACCCGGTCCTGAGGGACCAAATTCCGTACATGACCTGTCGTATCTGACCCACAAACTGTTTTTTGATCGAAACCACGATATAAGCACCGCTGCCCCCCGCTTCTTTTATACGCACGCCCCTCACGGGGAGATTCAGGCTGTCTTTTAGGTGCTTAAAGAGAGGCCACTCCCGTCCAATTCCCCGAATGCAACTCGATTCTGAAGGCGGCCTTTGACTGATGAACGCTTGGTAAATCGGTTTATTCCGAAAGGTCATGCATTTGACATGAAAGACCGGGGCGTCCCCCGGCGGCCCCATGTATCCAGTATACTCTCCGAAGGGGCCCTCCCACTCTCTCACTTTGGGAGGCATTTCACCCTCGAGGACAATCTCCGCCGTGGCCGGTACTTCCAATGGCACCGTCTCGCAGGGGACCAAATCCACCGGCTCTCCGCGCAGACCGCCGGCAACAGCGAATTCATCCAAGGTATCGGAGATTTTAGAAACGGAAACGAAACCTATGGACGGGTCCGCTCCGATGACCACAGCCACGGGCATCGGCTGGTTCCTCTCCTCATACTTTTTGTAGTGCCACGAGATGTCTTGGACTCTACCAAAAAGGAGACCGGTCTTCCTCGGTCCTTTCACCTCCATCCGGTATGTCCCAACGTTGCGCTTCCCGGTATCCGGATCTTTGGTGATCACATAGGGAGCGGTAAAGAAGGGAGCAGGATCTTCACCCACCGTCCACAACGGATTGGGGAGTTTCCGGATATCCACCTCATCTCCTTTGACAACGTTCTGTTTGCAGGGACCGCCCTCGAGAATTCGTGGAGCGATCGGATGCGCCAACGCATGTTCCCATTTACGGTTAATTCCTTCGACAGAGTCGGTTTCCAGTCCCAAAGCGTAAATCTCTCTGGACGCTCCCAAGACTCCAGCCGCCAGAGAGATATCGAATCCCTTGATGTTTTCGAACAGCAGGGCGGGGCGTCTATGCGGCGGAATCTTCAAAAATAGCTGCCGGCAGACAGCAGCTATTTCCCAATCCTTATCAACTTCCTTCCTGACTCTGCGGAGCTTTCCCTTTTCCTCCAGAGCATCCAGATAGACACGAAGATCATTGTAAGCCATGGTTTCCTCTCCTCCGTCGGCGGGGCCAAAAAAAA
>JAZFYO010000099.1:0-24907 GCA_036443615.1 Binatia bacterium
AATATGGTCAAGGATCAATTTCTGAGCGTCATGTCGCACGAGTTGAGGACACCACTTAGCGTTATCATGGGCCATGCGGGCATGGCCACTGAAGGGATCTTAGGGGATGTTACCCAAAGGCAGAAAAAGTCTCTGGACAAGATCATGCGGAGCGCCGAAGAACTGCTAACAATGGTTGACGGCATCATGGAGGTAACCAAGCTCGAGGCTAGGGTAACGAAAGTGGATAGGATCAAGTTTGGTCTTGAGGAATTCCTAGGTGATCTCGAAACGGCTTACAATTTTCCTCTGGATAAAGAGTTTACTCTGACCTGGGACGTTCCCTCGAACCTGCCGGTCATAAGAACCGACAGAGGAAAGCTAAAGCAAATCCTTCAGAATCTCATCAACAACGCGATCAAGTTCACAGACAAGGGTTCTGTGACCATATCTGCCCAATACCTTCCTGGCACGGCGTCAATGGAGTTCAAGGTCGCGGATACGGGAATTGGCATTTCGAAAGAAGCACAGCCTCTCATCTTTGAGAAGTTTCGCCAATTAGATAGTTCCAACTCTAGGTCCCACGTAGGCGCAGGATTGGGGCTTTACATCGTTAAGCAGTTTTCCGAATTGCTAGGGGGAACAGTCAGGGTGGAATCGGAACCCGGCAGAGGTTCAACCTTTGTAGTTACGATCCCTACAAGCATAATGGAAGCTATAACAAAGGTTTAGAAGAACGTAACGATCCGAGTAAAAATTTCCAATCTAGAGTTTTGTAAATGCAGTTTTCTCCGGCGCAATCCAAAACAAAAATACAACCATACTAGAATACGGAACAAGTCATGAAAAAAGATAATCCATCCGTGAGCTGGTTGAAAGTCACCATACTGATCATAGGAGAAGTCTCCATTGTTTTTGGATTAATCGCCGTAGCGGGTTCGTACACACAAAACGTGAATCTGCTTAAGGTGGTCGCGCCAATTTTTTCGATGGAGTACAACACCGCGCTCGGGTTTATTCTTTGCGGACTGGGATTGCTGTCGATTGGATTCAATAAACCACGTATAGCGATAGCCTTTGGAATGGCGGGGGGAGTCGGCCTCCTTGTGGTATACTTCGGCATTGGCCTGCCGACTCCGGACTTGGTGGTCGAGGAATCATCCCCCCTCTCCGAAGCGGTGATAGTCGTGGGGTTGCTGATGGCTTTTCTGCTCGCGTTGGCAGTCCACTTTGCTCAGACTGCATGGGTTTACGCGCAGCAGTCTAAGTCGGCCAACGAAGAGTTGGAAAACCTAATCATCGAGCGAACACGGGCCGAAGAGCAAGTCCAGCGCAATTTACAGCGATTGGTCGCAATGCGCGAAGTTTACCTGGCCGTTACCTCGACTCTTGATCGCAACACGATCTTGCACCTCTTCTTGGAGAAAGTTGATAAGTTTCTTGCCGCGTCCGCTGTTAGCACTATCATGTTGTACGACAATGAGAGCGGGTCACTGGATATTCAGACCTCTCGCAATGTGGATGAAGAAGAATGGAAGTCACACCTGTCGAAGAATGGCACCGGTCTTCTCGACTTGGTGTTCAGGACCAGAGCCCCGTTGGTGATTCGTGATGTCCAAACGGGCCCACTGGGACACGATCAGGAGTTTTTACGTAAACACGGAGTGGTCGCCTATCTGGGAGTTCCTCTCGTCACTAAGGAGGAGTTTTTTGGGGTCCTTACCATCTTCTTGAAACAGGAAGATCCATTTAGTGAGGATGAGGTCGACTTTTACTCCACGCTGGCAGGCCAGGCGGCAATAGCGATTCACAATTCCTATCTCTATGGGGAGACGAGGGAATTGGCCCGGGAGTTAATGACGGCAAACAAGGTAAAGTCTGAATTTCTGAGCGTTATGTCGCATGAGCTAAGAACACCGCTTCACGTGATCATGGGGCATACGGGTATGGTCTGTGATAAAATGTTAGGGGAGATTAATGAAAAGCAGGAAAGCTCTCTAAATAAGACCATGAGTAGCACCCGAGAGCTATTGGGCATGATTAACAGCATCCTGGATGCTACCAGAATGGAAGATGAAACGGCCAAAGTGGATCGTCAAGAATTTAATGCGGGAGAGATCCTTAGCGAGCTCCAGTCGGCATACGATGTTCCTACGAATAAAGATATTACCCTGGCCTGGGACTATCCCTCCAACCTGCCGGACATGAGAAGCGACAGCGGGAAACTAAAGCAAATCCTTCAGAATCTTATTAATAACGCGATCAAATTCACGGAAAAGGGTTCTGTGACCATATCCGCTCAATACCTTTCTGCTACAGCTGAAATGGAGTTCAAGGTGGCGGATACGGGGATAGGCATCCCGAAAAAGGTGCTACCTCTCATCTTTGAAAAGTTTCGCCAATTAGACGGCTCTAACACCAGAGCGTACGGCGGGGTGGGATTGGGACTTTACATCATCAAACAATTCACCAACCTGCTAGGGGGAACGGTTAAGGTGGAAACAGAAGTTGGGCAAGGTTCAACCTTTGTGGTTACAGTACCATTTAAAATATAAATATTCTTCCCAGTGTTTCTTTGTTGATTCTTTTGGTGCGGAAAATATTATGTTTGGAACTATAACACGGGGAATGCAGCAGTCGAGTAAACCCCAAACCGAAAAAGGATCGAGAAGCAGAATCTTGGAAATCGTCCTTCGCTTCGTACCTGATTTTTCGTGGGTCGAGGTTCATTCTCGGCATCAGGACAGAAAGAAGGTCCTCATCAATGTCCATTGGTTGGTGGTGGCTACTTCTTACTTCTTGCTCTTTAATAAGGGACAGGTCATTCAAGACCCTTGGGTCATTACTCTGATCCTTGTGCTCCTGATCTCTAGTATTGCGTTATATCCTCTCCCCCAATGGATATTTGATCACCGGCTCTTTGCCCTGACCCTTGTAGTCGTGGACACCATTCTTTTCGCGATGTCGATAGGGTTGACCAGGGAGAGCCCGGGGGATCTCTTTATTGTTTTCTTCTTTGGCCTTTTTATTGCAGCCACCGGAGATACCCTGATTAAGGTAATAGCCGGGTGTCTCATCATCGCCATCGTCCCGTTGATCATGAATTTCTTATCCGGTGTGACCCTTTCTCGATGGGACTCGGATTTGCTGTTACGTCTCCCGTTCCTCTTTGTGGTCTTCATTCTCTACGGCTATCTGGATGATCAGGCAAGACAAGAGAAAATCAGGGCCGAGAAGGCGGAAGCAACCGAGAGGCTGAAACGTCAACTCGTCTCGGCCTTGGCCCATGATATCAAGAATCCACTGGGTATCATTATGGGATATGCCGAGTCCGTAACCGATCACCTTGAGGGAAAGCCGGAGGAGGGGCAGACCATGGAGGCCCTTCAGCACATTCAGGGCAATGCTGAGCGCATCGTGAAATTGGTTACAGGGTTTCTGGATGCCTCCAGGGCGGAGTCGGGAATGATGGAGCTGGTGCCAAAACCGGTACAGCTCAATGTTCTGCTCAGGGAGGTAGGACAGCAGCAGATGGGAGCACTACGCAGGAAGGACATCTCGCTCAAGGTGCTCCTCGATGATCACCTTCCCGAGATCATGGGCGATGCGGGCCAGATCGATCGAGTACTGTGGAACCTGGTTGGTAACGCGATCAAGTTTACCCCTAACGGGGGGACGATTACGATGACCTCGAGATTGGAAAATGGCACAGTTTGTGCCGGCGTGGAGGATACCGGGATGGGTATTCCTCAAGATGAGATATCTTTACTATTTTCTGAATTTCGCCGTCTCAAGGGCGCAGAAAGGGTCGAGGGGAGTGGATTGGGGCTTTTTGTCGTAAAGACCCTTGTGCAGGCTCACGGAGGAACGGTTGATGTAGTGAGCAAAGAAGGGAAGGGATCGACGTTTACAATCCGATTCCCGGCCAGATCATAGTTCTTAATAAGAGGAGGTATTCATGAAGGCAAGGATTCTGTTGGTGGAAGATAATCCGGCAACGATGGAAGTGATGCAGCAAGAATTGGAAATTCTGGGTTATGAAGTTGCCGTTGCAAGAGATGGTGCAGAGGCTGTGGAGATGGCTAATTCGGAGCTTCCCGATCTGATAATCATGGATATCCTGATGCCCAAGATGGATGGGGGTGAGGCTACCAAGCAGATTCGCAAGAACCCGAAGACTCAGGCGATCCCTGTATTGGCTGCCACCGCCAAGGCCTTACCCGAGGACCGGGAGAGGTGCTTGGAAAGCGGTTGCGACGGTTACATCGCCAAGCCCTTCTCCTATAAGGAGCTGCAGGATGTTATTGAGAAGCTGCTCAGGAAGTAGTCCGAGTAGGTTTGCTAGACAGAATCTCGGACACATTCCACCAGCTACCTTCCCGGGCCAAAATCTGCACATTTTGATTTGTCACTAGATTTCCCCCGTCCAGAAGTATTGTAAGAGGGAAGGGGTTTCTCCCGCTGCCGGGGGCTGTGCCCATACTTGTAGCAATAGGGCCTTTGCCTTTGACAATAGACGCAAACCCGGATAATAGTACTATGTAAGTTTATATTGGGAGTGCAGGTAAATACGCCTAAATACCAAAATAGAATAGCGAGTTCAGATGAAGAATTGCACCCGCGGGGGTGCAATTCTTTTTTCGGGCAATGGAGGTTCTGATTTGGTCGAGCAGATAGAGTCCTTGGCGTCGCTTCAGAATCTTGACCGGGAGATCCAAGACAAGGGGGGTGCCAAGAGGGTGCTTTTGGCTGAGATCGAGATGCGGGAGAAGGAGATAGAGACCAAGAGGTCCGACGTAGGCATTCTCAAGGCGGAATTGGAAGAGCAGGACAAGGTGCGGCAGGAAAAAGAGCGGACACTGCAGGAGGAAAACCGCAAGGCGATGGATAAAAGGATGAGGATGAACCGCATCAAAAACATTAAGGAGCTTCAGGCCCTTCAGCGCGAGATCGATCAAATCAAGCAAGGGAACACCCAGTTAGAAGGAGAGCTCCTTTCGGTCATGGAGACATTGGAGACCAAGGGTGCAGCTCATCAGCAGTGTGAAGCGGAGCTTAAGGAGCTGGAGGAGAGGTGGAGCGGGAAGCGGGGGGAGTATGAGGCGCAGATTGCTGAGATCGAGCGAACAGTTTCCGAGACCTCTAAGGCCCGCGCGGAAATTGCCGCTCAGCTAAGCGGAGATCTCATAGGACGGTACGAGCTTATCTTTTCCCGCCGTGGGGGCATGGCGGTGGTTGCAGTCTCGGAGGAGATCTGTGCGGGATGCTACATGAACATCCCTCCGCAGCTGTGGAATGAGATCATTAGAAACGACAAGCTTATCCTTTGCCCCAATTGCCATCGGATCCTGTACTACAAGCTGCCAGCTCCTGAAGACAAACAGGTCTGAGATTCATGACCGTGGAACGTCGTGGGGAGTGGTGTCTCATGGTGGATGGGGCGGCACGGGGAAATCCGGGAGAGGCAGGATGCGGCGCGGTCATCTACAATGAGACTGGGGAGGTGGTGGAGGAACTCTGCCTCTATCTCGGCCATACCACGAACAATGTGGCGGAGTATAATGGACTCCTTGTAGGCCTTGAGGGGGCTCTCCGATTAGGAGCGAGTAGGCTCCAAATACGGAGTGATTCTGAGCTCCTCGTGCGTCAGCTCAATGGCATATATCGGGTCAAGGATGAGAGGCTAAAAAGGCTCTATCAGAAGGTTTCAGGTTTATTGCGGCAACTCGAGACCTACCGTATAATCCACGTGCCGCGTGAGCACAACAAAATGGCAGACCGGTTAGCTAACCAAGCCATTGACGAGGCGCTCCGAAAGACAAAGCGATAATAGGTGATTAGCCCCGATCCGAAAAAATAATCGAGGGATTTCCTTTGTTGAGCGGCTTAGGACACCAGTTACCGGCATTTTGATCGTCGGTCTGCAACCACACTAAAGGTGAGTTGCTAATTCATGCTTGAAACAGGTATTTGTTGAGGTCTGATGATCATCAGGGAAGATTTCTTTGACTGATTAATTTCGGATCGGGGTTAGTTTAATCGTCTGTTCGTTAATGGTATATTTATCCGCACGGGTGCTTTCGAATCAACTTGCCGAGTAAACGAATCAACGAATAGGCGAGTCGACGAGTACAGCGGGCTAAAGTGGATCAAGCGGTCGCTCCCTGCTCCGCCATCAGAGATGGCGGGTGGCGAGGAGAGGAAAGTCCGGACTCCATGAGACAGGGTGGCCGTTAACGGCGGCCCCGAGCAATCGGGGGAAAGTGCCACAGAAAAGATACCGCCCCGTGAAATACTGAAGGACAAGGACTTTTATTTCACGGGGTAAGGGTGAAAAGGCGAGGTAAGAGCTCACCGGTTCACCAGTGATGGTGGATGCTAGGTAAACCCCACCTGGAGCAAGACCAAATAGGAGGGTTGGGTGGTCCGCCCTTAGCCCTCGGGTAAGGTCGCTTGATCCCATGAGCAATCATGGGGCAAGAGGAATGATCGCTCTGGCTTCTTAGTAGGGGGCCTGACAGAATCCGGCTTATCGATCCACTTTAGCCTTTCTCTTCTCCCTACCCCCAATTTAACCTCACCGTTTGCAAGTTGACCCCTGCACCAAAAGGGCCAGTTTCTCAATATATTGTGATTTCTCCGGGAGATTTCCAAGGGAAACTACAATATGTGGTATTCGAAATAAGTCATATACGGGCTAGTTTTATACTGATTTCTGTTGACAGAAGCACGGCAGGAAGATAATATTGGCGCTTATGTGGGATAAAGTGGGAAGTATTCCCATATATAGGACCAATTAGGTATGTTTCGCGGTAGGTACGAACATACGGTTGATTCCAAAGGGCGCCTAAGCATCCCTGTCAAATTTCGTGATGTCCTCTTGGGCAAGGGAGACGAGCGTCTTGTCCTTACCAACTTTGTCATTGATTCCATGCGCTGCCTGGATGTCTATCCTATAGACGAGTGGGTTCGCTTCGAGGAAGAGATCAAGAGGAAGCCAAAGTTCGATCGCCGCATGGTGATGTTTCAGAATTACTATCTGGCCAATGCCTGTGAGTGCGAAGTGGATAAACAGGGCCGCGTCCTTATTCCGCCGCTGCTGCGCCATTACGCTAACCTCAAGCATGATGTCGTTCTGGTAGCGGCCCTGGAAAAATTTCGTGTCTGCGACAAAGAGGCGTGGAAGAAGATCTTTGCCGAGGCCGAAGAGAAGCTTATGCAGGATCCCGATTTTCTTGGTGATTTGGGGCTTTAAGATAAAAGGCCGTTGTGGTCCGCCTTAAATTCAGCGGACAGAGGGCAAAGGGAGGACCGGCATGTTGGAGCGAAAGGTAATCCAGGATATCTCTGTGATCGATATCAACGGGGATATCGATTTTCGGGAGATGATACGTATCAAGGACGTCATCAGCTCCTTGATTGATAAGGACCAGACGAAAGTGATCTTAAACCTTAAGGCCGTGGATCACATCAATTACCTGAGCATTGGCGTGCTCCTAGAGCGACTGAGAATCTTAAGGACTCTTAACGGCGATTTGAAACTTGCCGGCATGAGTTATTACCTCAGGAACATTTTTAGAGCGGTTGGAATGGATCAGTTCTTTGAGGACTACACCTCTCTGGAGGAGGCGATAGAGAGTTTTGCCGAAGACTGGGAGGGGAGTGGAACCTTTCATTAAACGGACGGATGATGGTTTATGAGCACGTGCCGGTCTTTGTGGAGCGGGTTCTGGAGATCCTCAGACCTGAGGCAGGCAAGAGGTATCTCGATGGGACCCTGGGTGGAGGAGGTCATTCGGAGCAGCTCTTGGAAAGAAGCAGTCCGGATGGACAGGTTCTGGGTCTAGACTGGGATGAAGATGCCGTTCAAGCTGCTCAGTACAGCCTGAAGCGTTTTGAAGATCGTTTGGTAATTCGATGGGCGAAATTCACGGCGGCGAGGGAGATATTGGAGGAGATCGGATGGGAAAAGGTGAACGGGATCCTCCTTGACCTTGGACTCTCTTCCCATCAGATCGAATCTCCGGAGCGAGGGTTCAGTTTCAAGGCAAAGGCCAGACTGGATATGCGCATGGATCGCCGTCAGTCCTTGGATGCATACCGAGTGGTGAATACTTTTCCTATGACTGAGCTTGAACGCATCTTTAGGGAGTACGGGGAGGAGCCCTTAGCCCGCCGTATCGCATTGGCTATTGACGCAGCGCGCAGGAGAAGGGCCATTGAAACCACGTGGGAATTAGTGGAGATCGTGACATCAGTGGCGCGAAAAGGCAAATCCCGGTCGGCTCAGGGGAGGTACAGGATCCATCCTGCTACTAGGACATTTCAGGCGTTGAGGATTGCTGTAAATCAGGAGTTGGAAAACTTGGCCACCTTTCTGGAGAATGCCTATGAGATGCTCCTATCAAACGGACGGATAGTCGTCATCTCGTTCCATTCTCTGGAGGATCGGCTCGTCAAGAAGGCATTTCAGAAGTGGAGCAGGAGCTGTCTCTGTCCACCCAGGTTACCCCTGTGTCGCTGTGGTTGGAGTCAAAAGGCTAAGGTCCTTACCCCAAAACCCCTCCTGCCTACCCGTGAAGAGATCCGAACAAATCCCCGTGCCCGCTCTGCTAAGCTGCGGGCCGTTGAGGGAGTCTGAGGAGATCAGGTTTGGCGTTCTCCTTGACCGAGAGGACATGGGGTATGACTCAGCCCAGGAGGCGCGGGTGAGGGGGAAGAGACAAAAACGGGGGATGCAAAATATTTTCGTCATGATCATCCTGGGTTTGTGCTTTATCAGTATGGCCCTGCTTCAGGTTTGGTTGCGTCTCCAGGCAGTTCATCTTGGCTATGTCCTCTCCACGACGACCAAGCTGCAGAAGCAACTCAAACAGGAAAACCGCGAACTCAGATTAGAACTGGCGACCCTGACCTCGCCCGAACTCTTGGAGAGGATGGCCCGGCTACGCCTGGGGCTCAGGGTACCTGAGAAAGGTCAGGTCGTGGTAGTTCCATGAGGAGAGGTCTCAAAGCGGTCCGGTTTCGCCTGGGCCTAACGTCGGCCATTTTTCTGATGATGTTTTTGGCCGTCGGCCTGCGTGCGTTTCAGCTCCAGATCCTTCAGGGAGAAAAACTCATGCGGCTGGGAGAAAGGCAGCATCTCCAGGAGTGGATTATTCTCCCGAGGAGAGGCTCGATGCTAGATCGATCCGGAGAGCCATTGGCCATCAGCCTAGAGGCCCAATCCGTATATGTGCGCCCCCAGCGTCTTAAAAAGCCGGAGGTTGTTGCCCCCAGACTGGCTCGGGCCTTGGATATGAGTCTATCGCAGGTCCGGCGAAGTCTTAACAGAAAAAAGCCTTTTGTCTGGCTCAAGAGGCAGGTAACCCCTAGGGAGGCTAAGGGGGTGAGGGCGCTGCGGCTGAGTGGAGTTGGGATGTACTATGAGCCCAAGCGGTACTATCCACAGGGGCGGCTCGCCGGTCAGGTCATCGGCTTCGTAGGCAGCGATTCCCAGGGGCTTGAGGGAGTAGAGAGGTATTACGATACGTATTTCCGCGGCGAGTCCGGCTCTTCGGTCATCGAGCGTGATGGACTGGGTCGCATGGTGATGGCCCAAGGTGTAGGTGAGCTGGATATTCCGCCAGGGGCCAATATCCACATGACTCTGGATATCACTATCCAGCATCTGGTGGAAAAACAGTTGGAAACTGCGATTATCAAATCTCGTGCCAAGGCGGGAGTTGCTTTGATGGTCGAGCCATTCACGGGTGAGGTCCTGGCTCTGGCCAACTATCCTTTCTTTAATCCCAACAGATTTGCACGTCTCCCCTCGCACCGGTGGCGAAATCGGGCAGTAACGGACAGCTACGAGCCCGGATCTACTTTCAAGGCCATCCTGGCGGCGGCAGCTCTAGAAGAGGGAATTGTGGGTAAGGAGGACATCTTTTATTGTGAATATGGCAGGTATGCCTTTGGGGGGAAAGTTATCCACGACACCAAACGACACGGATGGCTCCCCTTTTCTAAGATCATCGAGTACTCCAGCAATATCGGCGCCGTCAAGGTGGCGGAAAAAATGAAGAAAGAAAAGTATTTCCAATACATTCAGAAATTCGGTTTTGGCCAGACCACGGGAATTGATTTGCCGGGAGAGGCCAACGGATTGGTTCGCCGCCCCTCCCGTTGGTCCCGCATGGACTTGGCCGCCCATGCCTTCGGCCAAGGCATTGGAGTGACCCCGATCCAGTTGGTTATGGCCTATGCTGCAATTGCCAACGGGGGAATACTCATGCGGCCTTATGTGGTGCAACGGGTGGTGGGGCCAAGAGGCGAGGTCCTTTTGACCAACCAGCCGCGTATCGTGCGTCGCGTCATCTCGGAAAAGACCGCGCGCGTATTGACCTCCATCCTGAAAAAGGTGGTACGTGAAGGGGGGACGGGGGTCAAGGCGGGAGTGGAGGGCTTTCAAGTGGCTGGCAAGACGGGAACGGCACAGAAGGCGGATCTGATCTATGGGGGATATGCGCCGGAAAAGAAGGTGGTTTCCTTTATCGGCTTCGTCCCGGCGGATGATCCCCGGCTGGTGCTGCTGGTCTTATTAGACGAGCCACAGGATAAGGCCTATGGCGGCCTGGCTGCGGCCCCGGTCTTTCGTAAAATCGCCCGTGGCACCTTGCGTCATCTGAGAGCCATGCCGGAAAATCCGGAACCCCCGCCTGGAATTGCGGCAGGGGACCTCATCCGAGTGAAGCCCAAGAACGGGAAGAGATTGAAAAGGGCGGAGGGTGTCTCAGGGGTCCCGGATTTTCTTGGATTGAGCATGCGCGAGGCCATTACCAAGGCAAGGGACATGAAACTTCAGGTGGAGATCCAAGGGAATGGCTACGTCGTGAGGCAGTCACCGACCCCAGGATCGAACTGGGGAAAAAGGGGGACCCTGGCTCTGACCCTGCAGGGTTAATCGGGATGCAGCTCAAGAATCTGCTTGAGGCAGACGAATTCGAAGAGACCCATGGGTCTTTGGATCGGACTGTAGACGGGCTTGCCTACGATTCGAGGGAGGTGAGGAGGGGATATGTATTCTTTGCCGTCCGCGGCCTGTGCGCTGATGGCCATAACTTTGTTGCCCAGGCCGTGGAACGAGGAGCTGCCGCGGTGGTTGTGGAGCGCAGAGTTTCAGTCTCCCAGGATGTTGCCTATGTTCGGGTACGGAATGTAAGGAGTACTATGGGGAAATGGGCGGCCTCCTTTTACGATCATCCCAGCCGGCGTATGGTTCTGGTCGGAGTTACGGGTACAAACGGCAAGACCACGATAACCTATCTCTTGGAGTCTATCTTTTTGGCCGCCGGTATGTCCTGTGGTGTGATCGGCACCATCAACTACCGCTATCGCGATCGGATTTCCCCAGCCCCTTACACGACCCCCGAGTCCGTAGACCTCCAGGCACTTCTGGCGAAGATGGCCCGGGCCGGGGTCCAGTCCTTGGGGATGGAGGTTTCATCCCATGCGTTGGAAATGGAGCGGGTGCGGGGGATTGAGTTTGACGGGGGTCTGTTTACCAATCTCTCACGCGACCATCTTGATTTTCACGAAGATATGGGCCGGTATTTTCTCACCAAGGCCAGACTTTTTTCGGATTATCTGCCCGAGAGTCCGAAGACGAGGAAATTTGCGGTTATCCATGGGGATGGTCCTTGGGGCGGGCAGCTGCTCGAGAGAGTTCGCCGGAGCAGTCTCGAGGTAGTGAGTTACGGCCTTGGCAGTGAATGGGATATCCATGTTCGAGAGTTTGAGAGTGATCTGGATGGTGTCAGGGGAAGGATTCAAGTGAGAGATCAGATCCTTGACTTTTCCACGGGACTGATTGGGGAGGCTAATCTGGAAAACATTTTGGGAGCCGTTGGGGTTGGATTTGCCCTGGGCCTGCCGATGAGTCAGATTTCAGAAGGCATCGCCCTACTGGATTCGGTCCCAGGAAGATTGGAGAGGATCAGGAATGGCTTGGGGATCACCGTCTTGGTGGATTACGCCCACACCCCTGATGCTCTGGAGAGGATGCTCCATGCCTTGCGCCCCCTCACCCGAGGCAGGCTGATTGCGCTTTTCGGTTGCGGTGGAGATCGAGATCGGGGGAAGAGACCGCTCATGGGGGAGATCGCAGCTAGGCTCACCGATCTCGTGGTGCTCACTTCCGATAACCCTCGCACAGAAGAGCCGGTCAGGATCATCGAAGAGGTCGAAGAGGGAATCCGAAAAGCTGGCAAAAAAAAATTTCAAATCTCAAATTTCAAATCTCAAAACAGAGGTGGAGATATGGGGTACTATGTCGAGCCGGATCGCCGTGCCTCCATCCGTTTGGCACTTCGTCTAGCGCGTGCCGGCGATCTTCTCCTCATCGCAGGCAAGGGACACGAGGACTACCAGATCATGGGGCAAAGGCGAATTCGTTTCGACGACCGGGAAGTTGTTCGGCAGGAGTTGGGACTGAGAGCAAGCTCTTGAGCTTACAATCAGCGGTCAAGTAACGCTGATTGCTGATGACTTTAACTTAGATATTTTTACATGGGATGGACCAGAGAAGAGATCCTCACGGCGACCGGTGGAGAAATGATGCAGCAGGGAAGAGAGGTTTATTTTCGTGAGGTAGTCACCGATTCCCGCAGGGCAGGAAAGGGATCGGTCTTTATCGCTTTGGAGGGAAACCGGCTTGACGGGCACGCCTTCGTGGCCGATGCCGTAGGCCGCGGTGCGAGTTGTCTCGTTGTCCGCAAGAAGGCAGATACCAGCCGGTTCTTAAAAAAAACAACCGTGATCCAGGTGCAAGACACGCTGCGCGCCCTAGGGGAGTTGGCTCATTACCGCCGCCAGAAAGTGTCTCCAAAGGTATTGGCGATAACCGGTTCCAACGGGAAGACCACTACCAAGGAGATGATCGCAGCCATTCTGGGACGTGCCTCAGTATATGGGAGCCGGCTCTCCGGGAAGGTTTTAAAGACGGAAGGAAACTACAACAACCTGGTAGGACTGCCCCTGACGCTTTTGCGTCTTCAGGGAAGAGAGAGGGTAGCGGTGGTGGAGCTGGGGACGAATGCTCCGGGAGAGATTCGTCGCCTAACGGAGATCGCCGACCCCGATATCGGTCTCATTACATCCGTGGCTCCGGCTCATCTGACCGGTCTGGGCAGCCTTGCCGGGGTGGCCCGGGAAAAAGGGGAGCTCTTTCTGAGGATGACCCCAAAGGGCACCGCCATTGTGAATCTGGACGATCCATGGACGCGCCGCCTGGGTAAGTCTTTCAAGGGAGAGAAGATCACGTATGGAAATAATGGGGAGGTGAGGGGAGAGAACCGCAGGGTCCTTGGAGAGAAAGGGACTGAGTTTACGCTTTGGGCAGGAGGCGAGAGGCGGCGCATCCGGCTCAGGCTCAGCGGAGAGTGCAACCTCTCTAATGCGCTCGGGGCAGCAGCGATGGCGTATGGCCTCGGGGTGGATTTGGAATCCATGAGGAAGGGTTTGGAGTCCGTGAGACCGGTTCCGATGCGAATGGTTACGGAGAGATGGAAGGGTATCGGGATTATCAACGATGCCTACAATGCAAACCCGGCCTCGATGGAGGCGGCCTTAAAGACCTTGGCCGATATCCGAGTAAAAGGGAAACGGGCGGTGATCTTGGGGGATATGTTGGAGCTGGGTTCGGAAAGTATAAAGAGCCACCTGGAGTTGGGTAAAAAAGTGGCCCGCCATCACATCGATCGTCTCTATCTGCTGGGCCAGTATGCTCTCCATGTCAAGGAAGGAGCGCTGCTTGAGGGGATGGCAGAGGAGCGGGTGAGGATCGGAAGGGGCCATCGGGAGCTTGCGGACCGGCTTCGCGAGCACACGAAGAGAGGAGACTGGCTTTTGTTCAAAGGATCGCGCGGGCTGGGCATGGAAAAGGTTTTGGCGGCTTTTAAGAAGATAGGAGATTGACCCTTGCTATACTATTTTCTCTATCCTCTTCACACCACCTATTCCGTCCTCAATGTCTTCCGCTATATCACCTTTCGTGCAGCCTTAGCGGGTCTTATGGCCCTCCTGGTTTGTTTTTTCATAGGGCCTTACTTGATTCGCTCCCTTACGGCGATGCAGATAGGACAACCAATCCGGGAGGATGGACCTGCTACTCATGCGGCCAAGGCCGGGACACCAACCATGGGGGGAACGCTGATCATCCTGGCCCTTTTCATTTCTACCCTCTTGCTTGCTGACATAAGGAACCTATACATCATGCTTTCCCTGTTTGTGATGTTGGGATTCGGTATTATCGGCTTTTTTGACGATTGCCTGAAGCTCAAGAGAAAGAGCAGCAAGGGGCTCTCGATTCAGACCAAGCTTCTGGTTCAGATCGCCGTGGCCGTTGGTGCTGTCTCTGTTCTTTACACTCACCCCTCTTTCAGCAGCGTCCTGGGAGTCCCTTTCTTGAAAAACGTCCGTCCGGATCTTGGCCTATGGTACATCCCGTTTGCCGTGCTGGTGGTCGTGGGTACCTCTAACGCCGTTAACCTAACAGATGGTTTGGACGGTCTCGCAATAGGACCTGTGATGACTGCAGCGGCAACGTACGCCATGATTGCCTATGTTACTGGTCACGTGAAATTTGCCGAGTACCTGCAGATTCCTTATGTCGCGAGCGTGGGAGAACTCACCATCTTCTGTGTGGCGATGGTTGCTTCAGGCCTTGGCTTTCTCTGGTTCAATACCTATCCGGCCCAGATGTTTATGGGAGATGTGGGTTCGCTTGCGCTCGGTGCAGGGTTGGGGATGGTAGCGGTTATCAGCAAAAATGAGATCCTCATGGTCGTCGTGGGGGGTGTCTTTGTGATCGAGGCCCTCTCGGTAATCTTTCAGGTGATTTCATACAAATTCAGGAAAAAGAGGGTGTTTCTCATGGCGCCTATCCATCACCACTACGAGCTGAAGGGATGGCCTGAACCTCAGATCATCGTTCGTTTCTGGATTATCTCTATTATTTGCTCGCTGGTGGCGCTTAGCACATTGAAATTGCGATGAAGAGAAAGATCTCAGATGGACCTGAAAAAGAAAAAGGTGATGGTGATCGGACTTGCCCGCACGGGATCCGAGGCGGCTCGGTTTCTCGTTCGTCAGGGCGCGGAGGTTCTGGTGAGCGACTCTAGGGGAGAGCAGGAGCTCCGAGGGGAGATCGAGTCCCTTGCTGGGCATCCCCTCCGTTTCCTTTTAGGGGGGGAGGAAGTGGGCTGGGTGGAAGGGCTGGACGTCTTGATTCCCAGTCCCGGGGTCCCCTCGCAGAACCCCCTGCTCCGGCAGGCATGCGGGAAGGGTATTGAGATCATCAGTGAGATCGAGCTGGCCTATCGCTTTGTCCGTTTCCCTCTGGTGGCCATCACAGGGACCAACGGAAAGAGTACGACCACCTCACTGGTCGGCGCGATCCTCAGAGAGGCAGGGATCAGCGCGTTTGTCGGCGGAAATATTGGGACGCCGCTTATCGGTTTTGTATCCGGACCTTGGGATTGGGGTGTAGTGGAGGTGAGCAGTTTTCAGCTTGAGTGGGTGGAACAGTTCCGCCCCAGGATCGCTGCCCTGCTGAACCTGACCGAGGACCACCTGGACCGTTATCCGGACTTTGCGTCTTACTGTGAAGCTAAGGGGAGGATATTTGACGCCCAGGGAGACGAGGACGTTGCAATTCTCAATCGAGATGACCCCCTGGTGTGGTCGCTTCAAGAGCGGGCTCGGGCCCGGGTGGTCTCCTTTGGTTGGGCAGAGGCGGATCAAGGGGTATTTGCCTCGAAAGACGAGATTATCTGGAGAGACAAGGGCGACGAGGAGCGGTTCCCAATAACTCGGGTCAGAATTCAAGGAGTCCACAACGTCGAAAATCTCATGGCAGCAGTAGCCGTGGCGAAATCAATCCCTGTTCCTAGGGAGGCTATTCAGCGGGCCATCGAGGAATTTCCGGGCATGGAACACCGGTTGGAGTTCGTGCGCGAGAAGGACGCCGTCCGATATTATAACGACTCGAAGGGTACCAACGCTGGTGCGGTTTCAAAATCCCTGGCTAGCTTTTCGGACCCGATTATTCTTATTGCGGGTGGCATCCATAAGGGGGGGGATTATCGAATCCTGGAAAATGAGGTGAGATCGAAGGTTAAAACACTCATCCTGTTTGGCGCAGCGAAGGGGATCATCCAGCAGGCCTTGGGTCACCTTGCAGATACCGTCGTTGTGGAGAGTCTTGAGGCAGCGGTTCAGGAGGCTCAAAAATACGCGCTTGCGGGGGATGTGGTTCTCCTGTCCCCTGCCTGCTCAAGCTTTGACATGTTCCGGGATTATGAGGAAAGGGGCAGGGTCTTTAAGACCCTGGTTCAGAGTCTATGAAAGACGACCGTTGGGGAGATCGCTGGCTCTTGTTTGCGGTGGCCGTTCTTCTAGGAATTGGCGTGACCATGGTCCTGAGCACTAGCTATCTCTATGCTCAAGAGCGCTTCTCCGACGGGACCCTCCTTTTCCAGAAGCAGCTCATCGCTATAGCGATAGGTCTGGCGAGCCTCTCTGTCGCCGTCCTCGCATCGCCCGCTGCTTACCGGCGCATGACCTACCCCCTCTTGTTACTTACCTTCCTTGCGTTGATCCTTGCCCTGATCCCTGGAATTGGGCTCACACGCGGTGGGGCCAATCGTTGGCTTCCCCTCGGTTACCTTGCCTTTCAGCCGGCCGAGCTTACCAAAATCTCCTTGGTGATTTATCTCGCCCACTCCCTCGCCAAAAAAGGAGAAAAGATTAGTAAATTCACCAAAGGGGTCCTCCCCCATCTGCTCGTCTGTGGAATATTTCTGGGGCTCATACTCCTTGAGCCTGACTTGGGGGCCACTCTCATCATCGGGGTGATCTTGTTGCTCATGCTCTTTGTCGCAGGGGCGAAGTTATCCCATCTGATGTTCATCGGCTTGGCGATCTTGCCTGTGCTCGCGGTCTTGGTGCTCCAGGCCGATTACCGTCTACGGCGCATCCTTGCGTTTCTCAATCCTTGGGCCGATGCCTCCGACAGCGGCTTCCAGATCATTCAGTCCTACATTGCCTTCGGTTCCGGTCAGCTCTGGGGGCGTGGCTTAGGACAGAGCCGGCAGAAGCTCTTTTACCTGCCTGAGGCTCACACAGATTTCGTCTATTCGTTGATCGGCGAGGAGTTGGGGCTTTTGGGAGCCCTGATCGTGCTGGGGCTTTTTGGGTTGATCGTCTTTCGGGGCATTCGTCTGGCAATGCGGATAGAAGACCCCTTTGGTCAATATTTGGCCTTTGGGTTGACTTCGATGCTGGGCCTTCAGGCCCTGATCCATATGGGGGTGGTGATGGGGCTGATGCCCACGAAGGGCCTGGTGCTTCCGTTCATTAGTTATGGGGGATCCGCCATGGTCATGAACTTAGCCGTGGCCGGGATGCTTCTTGGACTGTCGCGCAGGAGAATGGTGTGATGCGACTGATCATGGCCGGTGGTGGGACCGGTGGACATTTATTCCCCGGGCTGGCAGTGGCACGGGAATTTCAAAGGCGGGATGCAGGTACGGATATTTTATTTGTCGGTAGCAAGTGGGGGATTGAAAGCCGAGTCGTTCCCCAAGAGGGATTTTCTCTCAGGCCTCTCCCGATACGGGGACTCAAAGGAAGGGGTCTCCTGGGTTTCATGCAGGCCCTTTATAGCCTCCCCATCAGTTTTTTTAGATCCCTAGGGATCATTAGGGGATTCCGGCCCGAGTGCATCATTGGACTGGGAGGATACGCCTCAGGCCCGCTTCTGTTTGCGGGAACGATCAGGCGGATTCGGTGCGCGATTATGGAACAGAATCTACGCCCTGGGCTTACCAACCGGATCTTAGGATGGATGGTGGACCGAATCTTCACTAGCTTTGAAGAAAGCGCCCCTTATTTTCCACGGTCCAAGGTGGTCGATACGGGTACACCAGTCCGTTGGCATGGCCTTCCCAGAGTTGGCGCAAGGGAAAAGCTCACCCTCTTCGTGTTCGGGGGGAGTGCGGGGGCACACAGGATCAACGTCTGCGTCCTCGATGCCCTGGGAAGGATTAAGAACCTTGCTCCCAGGCTGCGTGTGGTTCACCAGACAGGGGAGGCGGATTTTGAATCGATCCGGGCCGCATATTCCACCCTCGGTTTTGAATCGGAGGTACACCCATTTATCCAAGAGATGGATATGGCGTATGCCGCGGCAAATCTCATTGTTTGCCGGGCGGGGGCGTCGACGGTTGCGGAGATTACGGCCTTTGGCAAGGCGGCTATCCTAGTTCCTTATCCCAGGGCCGCCTATGACCACCAGCGATGGAATGCCCAAGCCCTCAAGGCACGCGGAGCCGCAGAGATGATACTCGATCAGGAGCTCAATGGAGAGAGGCTGGCCGAGATGATTCGGACCCTATGCCTGGACCGCAGTCGGCTTGCGGCTTTGGAAAAGGCAGCCGCAAAGATGGGTAGGCCCGAGTCTGCCAAATGGATTGTGGACGAGTGCTATGCACTCATGGATCGTGACCGTGCCGCGTGTTCGTGATCGATCTCGAACAACGAGCACGACCACGAAAATCCTCGTGTGAACGCGAGGCATTAATCGAGAATAAATTTGTGCTTCAGAAAAAACATGGAGTTCATTTTGTCGGGCTTGGCGGGATTGGCATGAGCGGTATTGCGGAGGTCCTGTTGAACTTGGGCTACGATGTGAGCGGATCGGATCTGCGCGATAGTGACGTGATCCGAAGATTGGGGTCTTTGGGGGCTCGTGTCCATATCGGTCATCGCAAGGCCAACCTGACCGGCAACCCCTCGGCGGTCGTGATCTCATCGGCTGTGAAATTTTCCAACCCGGAGGTCATTGAGGCACGCAAGCGCCATATCCCCGTCATCCCGCGTGCGGAAATGCTCGCGGAGTTGATGCGCATGAAATATGGCGTGGCCGTGGCTGGAAGTCACGGAAAGACCACGACCACTTCGATGGTCGCAGCCGTTTTGGGCGCTGCAGGGCTCGATCCCACGATGGTCCTCGGGGGGAGATTAAAGTCGCTTGGGAGCAGCGCCAGGCTGGGACAGGGAGATATCCTTGTGGCTGAAGCCGATGAGAGCGACGGCACGTTCCTCCTCCTGTCTCCCACCATTGCTGTGGTCACCAATATCGACCGTGAGCATATGGATTTCTACCAGACCGTGGATCGCCTCACCGAGAGTTTTCTCGCCTTTATCAACAAGGTCCCTTTCTACGGTTTAGCGGTTTTGTGCCTGGACGATCCTCACGTGCGCAGCCTGATCTCGAAAGTGAAAAAGCGCTTTACCACTTATGGCCTCTCGCCAGAGGCGGATTTTTATGCCCAGGACCTTCAGGCCAAGGCCATGGAGGTTCAATTCTCAGTCTGGCACCGGTCTCGATCCTTGGGGAAGCTAATGCTTCGTATGCCGGGCCGCCATAATGCCTTGAATGCCCTGGCCGCAGTGGCAGTTGGGCAAGAGCTGGAGGTCCCCTTTGACCAGGTGGCGAAGGCCTTGGGGGGCTTTACCGGCATTCATCGCCGCTTCGAGGTCAAGGGAGAACCCGGGGGGGTTATGGTGATCGACGACTACGGGCACCATCCGGCCGAAATTCAGGCCACCCTGCTGGCCATTCGCGATGGCTGGAGTCGCCCGCTGACGGTGATCTTTCAGCCCCATCGCTATAGCCGTACCCATGATCTCTTCGACGAGTTTCTTTCGGCCTTCGATGGAGCAGATCGCTTGATCCTCACCGATATTTATTCTGCAGGAGAGGAGAAGATCCAAGGGATCCAGGCAGAGGATCTCTACCGAGCGATCAAGCGCAGGGGTCATTTAGAGGTCGAGTTTATTCCCGACAAGAATGAAATTGCCGGAAGGGTGCTCCCAGGGCTCAAAGCCGGGGACATAGTTCTGACCTTGGGAGCCGGGGACATTTATACCGTCGGGGAGACCTTAGTCGAGTCACTACAGAGAAGAAAAATGAAGATTGCAAAATTTAATTTGAAAGAATGAGTTAGGTAAGGTTCTGACATGCATTTTAAATTGAAGTTCAAAAAGGTTGCCTAGGATAGATGGTTCCGATGAAGAAAGAGATGGCCGAAAAGCCTTTGGTCCAGGAGCTGAGGCTCATAGAGGGGGTGAAGGTGAAGGTCGCCGAGCCGCTCGCGCGCTACACCACCATCAAGATCGGAGGTCCGGCGGACTATTTTCTTGACTTAGAAAGCAGTGCCGGTTTGGCCCTGACCATGCGTGCCCTGGACCGTCATGGGATACCTTTCCGACTCCTGGGCAGGGGGAGCAATGTGCTGGTGAGCGATCTCGGGGTGCGCGGTGCCGTGATCCGTTTGGGGGGGGAGTTCAAGGAGATCGAGTGGGGAGAAGAACGTGGGCAGGCATGGGTGAACGTAGGAGCCGCCTATCCTGTGACCCGGCTGGTGCGGGAAGCGGTACGCAGGGGAAATTGCGGGCTGGAGTTTGCAGAGGGGATACCGGGAAGTGTGGGGGGGGCACTGGTTATGAATGCGGGTGCCTACGGGTCCGAGATGGAAAGGGTTGTGGATCAAGTCGAAGGAGTCACTCGTCAGGGGGAACCCGTCGAGTTTAACAGGAAGGAGATGACCTTTTCCTATCGCCATGCGTGTCTGCCTTCTGGAATCATTGTGACTCGGGTCCGATTGCTCCTCGGGAAGGGAGAGGAGGGGCAGATGCGTGTAAACGTTCGCGGGCTGGTGGAGTGGAGAAAAAAGAGTCAACCATCCGGCTATCCCAATTCAGGGTCGATGTTTCGTAATCCCCCGGGGGATTTTGCTGGCAGGCTCATTGAGGCTGCGGGGTTGAAGGGGACGAGAGTCGGCAAGGCAGAGGTCTCCGACCGCCATGCGAATTTTATCATTAACCTGGGCGGCGCTAAGGGCGAGGATGTGAGGAGAATTATGGTCATTGTCAGTACCGAGGTAAAGAAACAGTTTGGCGTTCAACTCGAACCCGAGGTGCAGTTCTGGGGGGAGTGGTCTGGTTGGGCGGCGGAGGGATAGGTCGCATCCCATGCCAGGAAAGAGGCAGGGGATCTACCGTGATAGGCGGATCGGAGTCATTGGTGGGGGACTCTCTTTAGAGAGAGAAGTTTCCCTGGTGACGGGAAGAGAAGTCGTCAAGGCTCTTAGACGAAGAGGTTATAAGGTGATCTCGATCGATGCGAGAAGGGATCTTCCGCAACGCCTGCGCCGACACAGCGTGGAGGTGGTTTTCAATGCCATGCACGGAAAGATTGGGGAGGACGGTTGTGTTCAGGGTCTTCTGGAGGTGATGGGTATTCCTTACACAGGTTCTGGAGTCACTGCCTCTGCATTGAGTATGGACAAGGTAATAGCCAAGGAACTCTTCATGAGAAAGGGTATTCCCACTCCGCCTTATCAAGTGTTGAAGAGGGGTCACGGGTACTCAGAGGTAAGGCTGTCTCTGCCGCTTGTTGTGAAGCCTAGGGCAGAGGGTTCTACTCTGGGAGTCACCATCGTGAGGCGCAAAAAAGATCTCCCGATTGCACTTGCACGGGCTTTTAGATTTGACCCCACCTGTTTGGTGGAGAGGTATATCGGGGGTAAAGAGATCGCGGTCGGCCTTCTTGACGGGAGGGCTTTGGGGGCGATCGAGATTCAACCGCTAAAGGGCTTCTACGACTTCAAGACGAAGTATACCTCAGGAATGGCCCGGCATCTCTACCCGGCCCCCTTGAAAAGGCAGGTCTATCGCAGAGTACTGAAAGTTGCCCAAGAGGCCAGTGCGGCCCTGGGATGTGAAGGGACACCCAGGGTGGATATGAGAGTCACCCCTCAAGGCAGGGTTTATGTGCTGGAGGTCAATACGCTTCCCGGCCTTACCCCGCTTAGCCTGCTTCCCGAGATCGCTCAGGGTAGAGGGATCCCTTTCCCCGACTTGGTGGAAAAGATTCTGGATGGGGCGAGGCTGAAGACAGCGGTTCCACCAATCTAGGACCATAAGGAATGATGGACGACAGATGACCAAGCGTAGAGGAGATAAATCAGGGAGATGGAAGAAGATAGGCCGGCTCGTGCTCGTCTGGAGCATTGGTCCTGTTCTCTTCTCCTCAGCCTTTCTCTTTTATGTCAACTGGCTTGAGGTTTCTCGGATGGGGAATCGCCTGCTGGGTTCTTTTCTCCAAAATTCATATTTCTCCGTTCAGGAGATCAAGGTCACCGGAGGGCGCAAAGTGGGAGGGTCTGAAATCATCACCATGACGGACCTGAGACGCGGAATGAAAATGTGGAAGATCAACCCCAAGGTGATCGAAGAAAAGGTGAGCAGTCATCCCTGGGTTAGACGAGTTCTCGTCCGACGGGAGTTCCCTCAGCGGGTCGTGATCCAAGTAGAGGAGTGGGTGGCGAAAGGTATCGTCGTACTGGGAGGGCTTTATTATGTCAATGCGGAGGGATTTATTTTTAAGGAGGTCGCAGAGGGTGAGAGTGTCAACCTCCCATTAATTACGGGCTTGCGGTGGGGCAGTATCGAATCCCATGCACGCTCTGACAGGCAAAGGATTGCGGAGGCCCTCAGGTTAAGCGACCTCATTGGAAAAACCTCGATTTCGATTTCTGAGATTCATTTTGGGAACCATCGTGGAGTTGTCATCTACCCCGTTAGGCTTCCTATTGCACTTCGCATGGGTTGGGGGGATTGGTCCGAAAAGGTACACAGGCTCAAGCATGTTTTGACTGAATGGAGAGGGAAAGAGGATAGGCTCGCTTTCCTGGACCTGAGTTTCAGTGACCAAGTAGTGGTCCGGTTGAGAGAGAAGGTGGCACTCGGAGGTCAGCTATCGGTAATTGACCAGACCCAAACTCGACCAAACGCTTTTCGTTCATGAGGAAGAGATGAGTATGGGAAAAAAGAACAACCTCATCGTCGGTTTAGACATCGGCACCTATAAGGTTTGTGCGGTGGTGGGGGAGATGGGTGAGCATGGAGTTGAAATTATCGGCGTGGGCATCCACCCCTCGAACGGACTCCGGAAGGGAGTTGTCATAAATATTGAAAGCACAGTTAACTCCATCAAAAGGGCGATTGAGGAAGCGGAGATTATGGCAGGGTGTGAAATCCACAGCGCATTCACGGGGATCGCGGGAGGCCACATCAAGGGTTTCAACAGCCATGGCGTTGTGGCCGTGAAAAACAAGGAGATTGCCAAAGGCGATATTGATCGGGTTATTGATGCGGCTAAGGCAGTGGCCATTCCGATGGACCGGGAGATACTGCATATCCTCCCGCAGGAATATCTCATTGACGACCAGGACGGGATCAAAGAACCCTTGGGTATGTCGGGTGTCCGATTGGAGGCCAAGGTCCACATCGTGACCGGAGCAGTCGCCTCCGCTCAGAACATCATCAAGTGCTGTAACCGCACCGGGTTGAGCGTGGCGGACTTTGTTCTGGAACCACTGGCTTCCTCGGAGGCGGTTTTGACTCCCGAAGAGAAGGAGTTGGGAGTGGCGCTTGTGGATATCGGCGGTGGGACCACAGACATTGCCCTGTTTCAGGACGGGGCAGTTAAAAATTCCGCCGTTCTGAGCGTTGGGGGAAATCACCTGACCAGTGACATCGCGGCAGGACTCCGTACCCCGATTGCTGAGGCGGAACGGATCAAACAAAGATACGGTTATGCCAAGGTCGCGATGGCAGCGAAGGATGAGAGCGTAGAAGTGCCGAGCATGGGTGGACGAAATCCTCGGACGATTTCGCGCGAGATCCTGTGTGAAATTATTGAGCCCCGTTTGGAGGAGATGTTCCAATTAATACAGCGTGAGATTGCCAAATCGGGCTATGAGGATTCCCTGGTGTCGGGCATGGTGATGACAGGGGGATCGACGCTCCTTCCCGGAATGATCGAGATGGCGGAAGAGACTTTTAACATGCCCGTTCGCATGGGTGTTCCTACCCAGGTGGGTGGTCTTATCGATGTGGTCTCCAGTCCGGTTTACGCTACCGGTGTGGGATTGGTTCTCTATGGCATGAGTCGACAGGACAAAAATCACTTTCGGGCTCGCGAAAAAAATATTTACTTTAAGGTCAAGAACAGAATGAGGGAATGGTGCAGCGAGTTCTTTTAAGAAGGAGGAATGCGTATGTTTGAGATCGTGGAACATAACAAATTGAGCGCCCGGATCAAGGCGATCGGAGTAGGAGGGGGAGGCGGGAATGCGATCAATACCATGATAAGTGCAGGCCTTTCCGGAGTGGACTTTATCGTGGCCAATACCGATTCCCAGGCCATTACTGGTAGCGCGGCTAGTGTCAAGATCCAACTTGGAGAGAAGATCACCAAGGGGTTGGGTGCCGGGGCCAATCCTGAAATTGGCCGCCGGGCTGCCTTAGAGGATAAGGATCGGATCAGGGATTACTTGGATGGATCCGATATGGTCTTTGTCACAGCCGGTATGGGAGGTGGGACAGGGACCGGAGGAGCTCCGGTCATTGCCAGCGTCGCCCGTGAGATCGGTGCCCTCACCGTGGGAGTAGTGACTAAACCCTTCATGTTTGAGGGTAAGATTAGGACTCGCCAAGCAGAAGATGGGATCCGGGAACTCAAGGAGAACGTGGACACGCTGATCGTCATTCCGAATCAGCGTCTCTTGGGCGTTGCTGAAAAGGGCATGTCCCTCCTCGATACCTTCAAGGTAGCAGACAGTATTCTGCTCCAAGCCGTGCGCGGTATCTCTGACCTGATTGTTACCCCCGGCCTCATCAACCTCGACTTTGCCGATGTCCGTACGGTGATGTCAGAAATGGGAATGGCCCTGATGGGAATGGCTTCAGCCACAGGTGAGAATCGGGCGGTGGAGGCTGCACAGAACGCGATCTCTAGCCCCTTGTTGGAGGATGT
>JAZFYO010000100.1:0-7936 GCA_036443615.1 Binatia bacterium
GCAGCCGGTCCTTGTCCCTTGCCGTCTTTTCCGTGACAGGAGGAGCACCTGAGGGATTTGAAGAACTTGGCCCCCGCCATGGAATCCCCTTCGGCAAAGGCTTCCCCCGACATCAGGAAAAAAGGAACAAGCAACCCCAGAACAATGCTGCTACCGACACTTTTTAACATCTAGCAAATCCTCCCCTGCAATTTTTCTGGCCCTTCTCTTGGGTCTTCAAAGTTCAACTTTGAGTAGTAAAGTATCTTTCAATTGTCAAGTCTATGTCAAGAAAAAATACGGCCGGCGACCGGACCCATTCCCTGTATTATCACAGGCGTAGCGAATCACCGTCTTTTAAGACCCTTAACCGATGGCCCCTTATTTTCTTTAGATCTCTTACGATCTCCGACCGGTATTGCGGCTTTAAATGGGTCACCAGGATGGGAACGGAAGGTCTTCCGAGTTTCTCAACCTCCTGGGCCAAGTTTCGAGGCGTAAGATGACGGCTCATGTCAGCCTGACCCTGAAGACTGTTGGGAAAAGAGGCCTCCAGAACCACCGCACATAGGTTCCTTTTACGCCGGGCAATCTGCCAGACACTCTCGGTCGGGCCCGTATCTCCAACGTGGAGCAGGGTTTTTTTGTCATCCTCGATGAAAAAGGCGGTGCTTGGGACGACGTGATTGACTCGGATCATGCTCACGGTTAGGCCGGCGATAGGCATGGGGTCTTCTTCAGGGATGTTGTGAAAGCTCATGACGGGCCATGTCTGGTTTTCGCCTGTGATCTGGGTAAAGTCGGGCCAGACGGTATCATTAAAGAAGGACGATTTTAGGGCGGCGATGACTTCATCGATACCCCAGACATGCACGGTGGTTTTGCAGTTACCGAACAGGTTGTCCGCCATGGTCGCCAGTCCCATGACATGATCCAGGTGGACGTGAGTGATCAATATGTTTCTGATCCGCTGCTGTCCCCGCAAATCCAGCACGGAAGTCGCTGACCCCGCATCAATGAGTAGCGATTCGTTAACCAAGAAAGAGGAAAGGTTCCGTCCCGGGAATTGACCTCCGGAGCAGCCTAAAACACGAAACTTCATGATGGTTTATTATTCGGCAAACTTTTTGCGGTCTACGTTTAGCATGATAAAGCCTTAATCCCGATCCGGGGTTTTGCCTACTCCGTTCCGCAATGAAACGCGGCCCTCCCCTATAGTTCAGTGCTAAGTACTCAAGCAATGAAGCGGTATGAAAACATAGAATTACCCTTTCCGCAAGGTAAAATGTATTAGAGTGATGGAGAGGCAGGGTATGAGATACTGCAATTTTCGACTTTCTCTGGTAGCATCTGGTATTGGGTCGAATTAGAAGCGCCGGGGGTTATGTCCGTAGAAGATATCCATCGACTTGAGCAGCAATATCAGAGCAGCCCTGATGACCCTGAGGCTCTATTAAAGCTGGCTCAGGCCTATGAACAGGAAAGGCTGTTAGGAAAGGCCCTTCTCGCCTATGCTAAAGCCCTAGAGTTCGAATGGGGCCCGAAGGCATGGGTTGACTTTCATATCCGCTTCTTTTCCCACACACAGGAGTCGCTGCAACGAATCCTAAAGGCACTGGAGGAAGAGGCTCAGAGAAGCCCCAGCACTGCAACCCGCGCCTATCTCGCCTGTGGTTATGCACATGAAGGGCAATTAGAAAAGGCCTTTCTAGAGCTCCAGAGATCAAAGAATGAGCACGATCATCGGGACCAGGTACCAGACTATTTGCGTAACGGGTATCGGGCGGTAGCTATGTGCGTACTGACTGCGGATCTCGAGGATCGTCATGAGTGGGTTCGGTGCCATGCAGCACAAGTACTCGCTGATTTGGGAAATATGTCGGGGATACCTGTACTCCTGGAGACCCTGAAGGAGGAGGGCTGGGTGTCACGTGAGCTTGCTGCGATGGCACTGGCACAGTTGGGACACAGGGCTGGATTCACAGCGCTCACCAGCGCCCTGACGGATCAAAATCCTGACGTTCGCAGGGACGCGGCTAAGGACCTTTTGAAGATAGGAGACAAGTCCACCATACCTGCGTTGATGGAGGCCCTTAAAGACGGCAACCCAAATGTTCGCATGGATGCCGCAGTGGCCCTGACCAAGCTCGGCGACCCTCTCGCCTTGCCGGCACTTCAAGAAGCGCTTAAAGATGAAAGTTGGATCGTCCGCGCCTACGCGGCTCAAGCCTTAGTACGATTGGGAGACAGCTCGGGACAAGACCTTCTCAACTCTGCCCTCAAGGATCAGTCTTGGTTTGTGCGCAAGATTGCTGCCGAGGCGCTGGCAGAACTGGGTGATCCGTCCGGTATACCCATCCTAATCAACTCCATGAAAGAAAAGAAGTGGAGCGTGCGCTGGTCTGCGGTTCAGACCCTGGCGAGGCTCGGTGATCGGTCCGCAGTGCCTGCACTCAAGGAGGCCCTGAAAGACAAGAACTGGACCTTTTGCAGCTTTGCAGCGAGGGCCCTGTTAAAAATGGGGGACCAGACGGGGTTGATGGTTTTAACTGAGGCCCTCAAGGATGAGAGTTGGGTGTCACGGGAGTTCGCCGCCGTAGCATTAGCGGAGTCGGGCTATAAAGAGGGCTTAAAGGCCCTGACCGATGCCCTAAACGATCCACGGGATTGGGTGCGAAAGAGGGCCGCTAGAGCGCTATCTTGGTTAGGCGATAAATCTGTTATTCCCGCCTTGGTTGAGGCCCTCAAGGATGAGAGTTGGGAGGTGGGTCAACACGCCGCACAGGCCCTCTCGTGGCTGAAAAACAAGGACGCAGTCCCAGGTCTCACCGAAGCCCTCAAACAGCGGCGTTGGGAGCTACGTGCACAAACAGCCCAGGCGCTAACGGAGATAGGAGAGCCATCCTCTCTGCCCGCACTGTTTGAGGCACTTAAGGATGAGCATTGGACGGTGCGTGATTACGCGGCGCAAGCCATTATTACGATCGTTGAAACTCCGTGAAGGCGGGGGGATGTTAGTGCCTACTTGTGTTGTTGGACGTAGGGCTCCGTTGTATCGAGAGCGACTTCGACTTCACCCTCAAGCAGGGCCTCCGGGGTATAGACAAGAAGTGGAGTCTCACGTCCAGTCACCTTTACCCGGCGCAACGGCCTCAAGGGTACAGAATTCTTCATTTCCTCCGCGCTATACTCGCTGACAAGCATCGAGACCCCCAGCTCTTTGGTGAGCCCTTCAAGGCGAGAGGCAAGGTTGACCGTGTCTCCAATTGCAGTAAAGTCTGAGCGGATCTCTGAGCCAATGCTTCCGACTACCGCATCCCCCGAATTGATTCCGACCCCAATCTTCAGAGGCCTCCCGATGACCTTTGCCCACTGCGGGGCCAGGGATTCCACCAATTCAATCATATCAAGACCGGTCTTGACCGCCCTCGCGGCATCGTCTCCGTGAGATTTAGGAGCACCAAAGATCGCCATGACCGCGTCGCCGATAAACTTATCCACGGTTCCCCCGTTATTGAAAACGATGTGGGTCACCTTGCCCAGATAGTCACTCAGAAGGGAGACCACCTGCTCGGGACCTAATTGCTCCGAGATACTGGTGAAACCACGAATATCTGAGAACAGGACAGTAATATGCCTGCGCTTCCCACCCAGGGCGAGACCCTCGTGATCCTCCAGGATCTCTGTAACGACATCAGGGGAAACGTACCTGCCAAACGTCGTGCGCAGGCGCCTGCGCTCCGCGTATTCGCGGACATAATTGTCCACAGTGATCCCCACGTATGTCAACATGATTCCAAACAAAGAGGGAACGACCGGGATCCAAAGCCGGTGCGCCGAGAATAGGTAGACGGTAATAAGAGCATAAACGCCGACTAGGGCCAGGACCACCGCAAAGGCCGTGAGAGGCTTAAAATGCACAGAACTCCAGATGGCGAGGAACGATAGGTTAAAGAATATGGCGGCGTGCATCCAGGGGGGAAAAGAGTTGATCGGATCATTGGCCACTAACGTCTCGACGATGTTAGCCTGGATCTCCACGCCGGCAGTGGGCCTGCTGGCACTAAAGGGGGTGGGAAAGACATCGTGCAGGCTCGGAGCAAATGCCCCTACAAGAACAATCTTATCCCGCAGGCGAGAGGGCTCAATTTCATCTCTCAGAATGCGATAATAAGGAATGCTTTCGTAGATGCGTGGAGGCCCGCGGAAATTGATCAGATAGGTCATTGGCAAGACCTCGTCCCCTCTGAGGTTCTCGCGTCCGACTGCTTTCTGGTAGATCCGGTAGGCAAAGCTGGGGTAATTTCGCTTCTGGAAACGCAGGGACAGAAGCGAACTGCGTAGCACTCCGTCTCGATCGGTCACCAGATTGACCGGACCGTACCCCATGGCATGCTCCCGGATTGAAGGGGTAGGTAGAAGCATACGCTTTTTGGGCCCGAAGTCACTTTCGACCTCTGTGTACACAGCGCCAAGCAGGACGTTTCCAGCGTTTTCTATAGCCTGCGCGAGGGCGAGGTCCTCCCCCGGATCCGGCTTGGGCTCGGTAAAGAGGATATCAAATGCGATAAGTTTCGCCCCGCTATCGGCGAGCTTCCGGATCAGTAAGGCATGTAGATCTCGAGGCCAAGGCCAGGGGAGGTTCAGTTCATCAAAGGAATCCTCGTCGATACTGACAATCACAATCGGCATCTGAGGGGAGACGGGTCCACGAATCTGAAACCTCAGGTCATAGCTCTTAAGCTCCAACTCGTATAACAAACCGAGCGGATCAAGATTGTAGATCAGAAAGACCAGGGCGGCCAAAGTCGCCCCGATAGTGAAGGGTCGGATAAAACTCTTTACATCCATCCCAATACTCTACGGAACCAGGATCGGACCTGAATGAGAAACTACGGATGATTCACAGTTTGCCCAGTATGGCAGTCAACTCGGCTTCTTTGGAATCCCTTGAAGTCAGCATTGAGGCCCGGCTATTTTATCGCCACAGCCTTGACTTGCTTATAATCGGTCCATCCCTGGATGGCCTTTAAGATTCCGTCCTGTAGCAGCGTCGTCATCCCCTGTTCCACGGCAACCTTGAATAGATCGTCTACTGTGGCCCGAGACTGAATAAGCTTCTTGATCTCATCGGTCACAACCAGCAGCTCGTGAATACCGGTCCTCCCTTTATAGCCGACTTTGTTACAGGTATCACATCCCTTGCCGCGATAGAGAAAATAGTTGTCATCGTAAGGGATACCCAGCTTCTCAAAGGCCTCTTCCCCATATCCATAGGCAAGGGCGTAGTATTCTTCTTTCGGCGGATGGTATCTTTCCTTACAGTCCTGGCAAATGGTTCGGACCAGCCTCTGGGCCAGGACACCCAAGAAGGCATCGGAAAAGTTAAAGGGGTCCATCCCCATTTCCAATAGTCTCGTCACGGTCTCCACTGCACTGTTTGTATGGAGGGTGCTGAAGACTAGATGCCCCGTGAGGGAGGCCTCGATGCCGATGTCTGCGGTTTCCTTGTCACGCATCTCCCCGACCATGATGACATCCGGATCCGCACGCAGGAACGAGCGCATGGCAGCCGGAAAGTCAAACCCGATTTTCGGCTGGACCTGAACCTGGCGCAGACCATACTGGGTGATCTCCACCGGATCCTCTGCGGTCCAGATCTTGGTCTCAGGCCTATTGAGATACCCCAGCACGGAATGGAGAGTGGTTGTCTTTCCGGAGCCAGTTGGCCCGACGCAGAGGATGATCCCGTACGGCTTTTCCACCAGCCACTTGAATTCCCTCAGGTTCCTCTCTGACATGTTGAGCTTATCCAGGGGGATAGGCTCGCTGGAGGGCAAGACCCGCATTACCACATCCTCGTTATCGACACCTTGGGTTGGAATGGTTGCGACGCGGAGCTCGATCTCCTTATCCTGCAAGTGAAAATTGATCTTTCCATCCTGGGGCCTACGCCGCTCCGCGATATCCAAGCGGGCCATAATCTTGAACCGGGAGGTCAGAGCCCTGCGATAACCGGGGGGGACCCTTTGGTACTCATAACAGCTTCCATCCACGCGGAATCGAATGACGACCTCTCTATTTTCCGAATTAGGCTCGATGTGAATATCAGAGGCCCCCGCCCTGTAGGCGTCGACCACAATCTGGTTGGTTAGACGAACAACCGTGTTGTCGTTCTCGTCTAGGACAGGCTCTTCGGATTCTTCCGTCTCCTGTTGCTCCTCAATTTTTAGCTCATCGATGATTCCCGTTATGGAACCTTCTTCGTCGGAAGTTCCCGCATCAAGGTCCGAAAAAATCGAGTTGACAAATTTCAGGATGTCCTCTCGCAGCCCGACGTGAAATATGATCTCCTTGGCCGGAAAAAGACGCCTGATGTCCTGAATCTTTTGGAAGGATTGAGGATCGTCGATCACGACCTCGACCTTATCTTTATCGCGGCGAAGGGGAATCCAGAAATTGGCCCTGAGATAACCGAGGTTGATGTCTTTAACCAGCTCCGGCGGGATAAAGATCCTGTCTTCATGTTCCACGAAGGGACACTTATAAAACAGACTCAGAGATTTCCCGATATTCTTCTTGGCAATCTTGTACTTCGTCATCAAAAGGGACTCCACATCCCTTCGTTTCTCTCTTGCCTCCGTGATAGCTGAGTCCAATTCGTTTTGCGTAAGGAAACCTGAGGAGACGAGGTAGTCAAACTTTGTGGGTTTCTTTCTGGCTAACTGGAACTGGTTGTAAAGGGCGATTCCAAGGGTCCTGGCAATCTCCTGAGCCCTTTCCTCGTCGTCCAACGTAAAGACACCCCCACCCCTTTTATTGATGAGCTGGATGACGCCAATTAGTAAATCCTTACTGGTCATTGCCGGGACCGCAAGCACCTGTCTGGTTCTGAACCCTGTCTTCTCGTCCCACGAGCTATCAAAGGAAAGGGCAGGGTTGATCCTGGCAAGCTCCGCCTTATCATAGGCATCCGAGATATTGACGGCGCGTTGGCTCATGGCAACAAAACCCGCAATGCTCAGTTCATCAATGGGAACTCGGATTTCCTTGATTTTCCTTAGCACGATATCATCCACAAACCGGGAGTAGATCTCTTTCTTGTCGTAATCCACTGCGTAGATGGTGAAACGCTCGGAATCGAAGAGCTTAAGGAGATCCTCCATTAAGTCGACAAATATTTGATCCAGATCCTTAGCTGCGTGGATCTGGTTCATAATCTCCTTGACCTGCTCGGAGTAAGCGACCTGCTCTTTTAATACCTTGACTGACTCTCTGGGCTGCGAGTCGGTTTTAAGCCTCACTGGCGTGCTCATGAGTTCCCCTTAAAAACTACTAGGATATCAATTTATTGATTTACTTCCAACAGTAGAGGGTCTAAGGGGCTATTATTCCTAACGAAAAGCTAAAGAGCGAAAGGTCAGTGGCATGGAAAACGAAAACAGTAGAACCAGCGAAGCCGCCAACGGATTCGCCACACCTGGGCGCTATTGTTGAGCCCGTTGCAGTGAGGGTTTATAAGCCTCTGTAAAATATCAGAATTTTTCCACCCAGGAGATCTGTTTTAGTAAGGGTTGTAGAGAAACATTAACGGCATCACAACTGAAGTTGATCGCGAAGGGCTTATTGGGTGACGTACACCCATCTCCCGACACCTTATCCATGTCCAGCTTCGGATCGTTACCCTGATCGTCCTGAAGAATCATGGCCCCGTTTATTGCACCACAACTGTTTTCTGAATCCGCACTTCCCGAGACTCCGACCCGAAAGTCCCCATCCTCCACAACCAAGACAATCCCTTGCCAATTGAATGTCGCATCACGTATCCGAAGTCTTTTGGGAACGATCATAATCCCTGCGCCATTCACGACCGCTCCATCCTTGATGTCCAGATCGGCTCCCTGCGTGCTCCCAGCAACATATGCCGGATTACTCGGGCAGTCTTTGAGGATATAGG
>JAZFYO010000101.1:0-7938 GCA_036443615.1 Binatia bacterium
GAATTTCCGAACCCCCCTGCCGATCATTCCGCCTTCGAGGGTCCCAAGCCGCAGTCGAAAGGCCAAACCGGCCGGCCATCCCTCGTTATGGGCAGAGAGTATCCGATAGCGACCAATTATGTCAACCTGGGGTCGGCTGCATGCAACGAACCTATGCAATACCGTTCGGCATGTTCTCGTGTCCCCTTTTTCCCATTACAGTGAGAGTTTTAGTGAGGCAGATCGACCGGTTGACAAAGCAGAGGAATTATATCAGCTAGTCTCATACTAGTCTATTTTGATCGGAGGTCTAGTGCGTAAAGGGTTGTCTCTGGCTACGCGGGACAGAAAGATGCGAACCGCCGTCAAAGCTGCAGGTGTAAAACTTTTCACGGTGGCTTGAAACTGACTGAATAGGAATTTGCAAAAATTGGGGCCGATTCTTCCTCGCACCATCACGTGGTGCCGGATCCCAGGAGCATCGAGGCGCGCTTGCCTAGGCATCTCAACCAGCTACCGTCAAGCTCTTTCGGAAGCAACGTCCCTTATGACAGCTTTCCACGCGTCGTACGTCCGCGGCCTTGCCCTTGTACTGGAGCGTCGATGTCCGGGCGATAACGAATAGGCCGGAGACCATGGAGAGATAGGTGATGATGTCCTCGGTGATGCCGTCGGAGAAGTGATACAGCAGATTGTCATCAGACATGTTGGTGAAGGGCAACACCGCAATCGACGGCTTGTCGGGCAGCGGAAGCGGAGGCTCTTAGGGCAGCCCCGCCTTGCGCAGACCGGCGAGGACGCGTTCGGCGTGTGCCGGGTCTCTGAAGACATTAAGATACTTCTGCATCCATGCCATCGAGACGTCGGGCTTGATCTCCAACGCGGCTTTCACGTGCGCACGGGCCTCCTCCATGCGGCCAAGCTCGCCGTAGATGCTGGCGAGATGGAGGTTCGGCAGGAAGACGCCATACGTACCTTTTAGAGGTTCAAGCTGTTGCGTGAATGCAACAATCGCCTCCTCATGCTGTCCGGTAAAGCGTAAAGCGCCTCCTAAGAACCGCAAATAATCTAACCAGTAATAGGGATTAGATCGCATTGCATTCTTGACCAGCGCGAGGGCTTCCTCGAACCTCCCAGAATAGTGCATGACCTGGGCAGCCCGTACGAGATTGTCCGAGTTATTTGGCCCGAGGGCAACCGCTTTCTCCGCTTCGGCGAGGGCCTCGTCGTACTGCTTCCGGTAGAGATGAAGTAATGCCAAAGCGATATGCCCCTCGGGCAGCTTCTCATCGAGGGCGATGGCCTTCTGCGCCAGCTCAGCACCTCGTTTCCAGGACTCTTCGCGTGAGGCGCTGAAACCGAACCGCGCATCCCAGTAGTGGATCAAGGCCAGCCTCGACCAGGCCCAAGCATAGCCGGGATCGATTTCTACAGCTCGTTGCAAGAACGCTCGGGCTTTTATGTTGCGTTCTTTCTGTGGTGCCACAGCCCTCAGAGCTTTGACCGCATAGCTCCACGCCTCCAGGTCGTTCGTTGAGCGGTGTCGGGCACGGGCTTCCTCCCCCTCCGTTAGCTCTACCGACAACGCCACGACAATCTTCAGGGTGATCTCATCCAGGAGGGCTAAGAGGTCCTTGAACACCCGGTCGTAGCGCTCGGCCCAAAGGTGGTTGCCGATCTTGGCGTCGATGAGCTGGGTGGTGACGCGCACGCGATCGCCTGCCTTCTGCACGCTTCCATCGAGGACGTAGCGCACCCCCAGCTCCTCTGCTACCTGCTGCACCTTCACTGTCTTGCCCTTGTAGCGAAAGCTCGACTTGCAGGCGATGACGAAGATGCGCGGAATTTGCGACAGGGCGGTGATGATGTTCTCGGTGAGGCCGTCGGCGATGTAGGCGTCCTTGGCATTACCGCCGAGATTGGCGAACGGCAGCACGGCAATCGACGGCTTCTCGGGCAGCGGGAAGGCCATCCTCTCGATCGACGCCGGCTCGAACTGCGGGGCCCAGGGCTGCCACCGGGCTAGACTGCCTGCCGCGCTTCGCGCCTTTCCCTGGAACGCAGCCACCGGTTTCTGTTCCCCGGCAGGTGGTCGGACCTGGGGACCTACACTTGGGGATCCACCGCCGCCGGTCTCGTGCAAACGGGTGGCTTCCTTTTCCTTAGAGATAGAAGGCGGTGTCACACCTGCCGTGCCCTGGCCCTCCCAGCTCGTGCGCTCAATCCCATACCGGCGTATGCGGTAGCGCAAGGCATTACGGGTTAGACCCAAGAGACGCGCCGCTCGCCCAACATTGCCTCCCGTCCGGATGAGGACCTCTCGAATCCGCGCAGGTTCATCGAGAGGCTCGCTGTCACCCTGGGGAGGTTGCTCAACTGGCGTCATAGGCGGCTGCACGAGGCACATCTGTTCCAGGGTGTGTGCGTCGACGACAGACTCCTGGCCTAACAGTGTAACCCGCTCCATCTGATGGCCCAGCTCGCGCACGTTGCCCGGCCAGCCATAACCCACTAGCCACGCCTCGGCGTCTTTGCTTAGCTGTTTCGGCACCAGCCCATGCGCATCCGCATACTGGCGCAAAAAATGCTGCGCCAACAGCACACTATCCTCCCCACGCTCACGTAAGGGCGGGACTTCTATGACCACCACCGCCAGCCGGTGGTACAGGTCAGCGCGGAAGCGCCCTTCGGTGACAAGACGGTTCAGATCCTGCTGGGTCGCCGCAATGAGCTTGACGTCCACCTGGTGTTCCGCCACTGCTCCCAGGCGCCGTACGAGCTTCTCCTCAACGGCTTTGAGAAACTTGCCCTGGAGCGGCATGGGGAGCGCCTCGATCTCGTCCAAAAAAAGTGTCCCTGTTGAAACAGCCGCAAAGAGGCCGGGCTTGGCTCTTTTGGCGTCGGTAAAAGCCCCGGCCTCGAAGCCAAATAATTCCGCCTCCAGCAGCGTCTCCGGAATGGCAGCACAGTTGATATTGATGAAGGGCTTGTGGGCACGAGGGCCACTGTCGTGAATGACACGCGCCACGAGTCCCTTGCCCGTGCCCGTTTCCCCGTAGAGCAGCAGAGAAGGGATATGAGGATTCCCGATAGTGTCGAATGAGGCTAAATGGTGGATCTGATCTCGCAGGGCGGAAATGGCCGGTGAATTGCCCACTATGGAAGCGGCAAAATGCAGCGGTGGATCTCGTTGCGCCATACGGCCCTACGTCTGCGCGGTTGAGCGGGTAGCACCACTTAAGGTCACAGGAACCGGTTGTGGTCAACCACTATAGGTGTTTCCGACCTGAGACTAAGCGAAATCCCTAGCTGATTCAAGGGGAAATGCGGGTCATGGGCTTGGCATTTTCCTTGCAATGAGCACCGCAGGACATGAATCGTGAGTTGGAGACTTTCAACAACAGGATAGGGAGCAATCAGGGATTCCCTGACAGGCACGGCCCATAATAGCGTGTGAGCACTTTTAACCTAATTCAATCCGAAAGAAGTCTAATAAAAACCCATGGCAAGAAGACAATTGTCACCGCGACCCTCATCCCTGTGCTGTTGGCGGCGATGCTCGGGGCGTTGACCCCGTCGCCGGCTTCAACGTCTACTGTTTCTCTTGATGTTGGTTATGCTGACCTCGTCCAATGGATTTCAAAAAAATCGGAGGCGAGTGGCTATAATTTGTCTCCGTATGAACAGAAGGGTGCCTATCATTGTAGTATCAGAGAACAGGAGATAGTCGGTATTCAAATTGACGATGGATTTGTTTTAATCATATTTCGTCGAGGGGGGCCTATTTCTTTTCTGAAAAAAGAGATTTCTGTAGAATTGCTGCGGAAGCTTAACAACGTTAACGTTGGGCATTTTTACAGTGTTCTTTGCTTACATTCTTTTTTTCGCGACGATTGGCAGGAGGTTTACGATAAGCAAGGTAAGGTAAATCATAGGTTGCTGAACATATGGGGGATAAGGTAGTGATTTGTTGGAGAACAGGTGGAATAGATGCCATCGCAAAAACCTGTGTGACTAGATAATGTTGGTAAACCCCGTACCACGGACTTACGTCCGTGGCCTTCGGGAACTTTTGAACATTCATCCCTGCACTTACGTACAGGGCGTTCTGTGGTACGGGGTAAATGATAAGAAATTGCTTTTATGGTCTAGCCACCGAGAACCCGATCAGCCCGCCTTCGAAGCTCCCAAGGGACGACCGGAGTGACAAACCGGGCGGTTCTCCCTCCTTTTGAGCAGAGAGTATCCGATAAGAGGGTGTAAATGGCTTGACAGGTAGGGGGTCCTGAGTCTAAGGAGTTTATCCAGCCGCAGAAGCCGAGCCGCATCGGACCCAAGAATTTGGGCTTGGTTGTCATTGTTTGGACCTCCCATCTAAATATTCCTTGGGCTCGGTATTTTGCTCGCTCCCTCCAGCAGACTCCGAGGAAGAAAACATTATCATAGAACTGAAAATTCAAAGCGCAATCTCGAAACTGATTTAAGGCGAGTTACTCCATGCGCTCGTTACGAGCAAGGCAACTTTAATGAGGGGGCCTAATCATCAAACCACACTGACGGTATCCTTCTCGAGATCGTATCGGTGTCTTTCTACTTTTAGTAGATCATAGCTGAGGAAGCGAAAAACTACTGCCGGCGTCTCAACAGCGTGGGTCGAGTGAATGTCACCTGCAAGATAAGGGTAGACAACGCCCGGCCCAAGCCGGTGAAGCTCTTTTTTCTCTAAAGTGGCGCGTCCGGGCTCTTTCCCATCATCGGTGCGCCGGTAGAGGGTTATTTCGGTTAGCCCGCGATAAGCGCCGTAGACCACCCAGCAAGGACCGTGATCATGTGGCGCGTTTCCATGCCCTTTAGAGTGTACATGCCCCATCTGGATGAACCCAAAATCCGGGTCTCGATAGAGCTCCCTGGACGGTTTGCCCTCTCGGATCAGTTGGGCCATCCAGGGCTCGTCTGAGGTGGTTGAGCTAAAGAGATTTGCCATAAGGTCCTTGACCTTAAAGGGGAGTTGAGGATCCTTGCCATCACCCCAGATGGAGCGGATTTCCTCAATGTATCTCTCAAAGGAATCTCCTTTTACTGCTGCATTGATTGCCATATAGTCCCTCCTGTCTGACGCTTTCCTATTTTCTTATCTCACTCCTCATGCTCTGTCTATATCCCATTTTCTTCTGAGGAGGTTAGGCTCCAGCCAAACAAGACCATCTTGACAAGCTTGGAAATAGTTTTTAAGGATACCCTTATCTGACGAGATCAGGCTCCGTTAGGCTTAGTGTTTCGATTCGCAACTACGGTTACGTATTTGTGTCTGTAGTTTCCATGAGAAATGCTCCCTCAGCACTAAGTCCTGAGGGAATAAATTCGTGTCCGAATTTATAAATCGAAGGACCTAGTAATCTTACCAGGCGGGCCTGCAAAGAGAGGGGTCCAATGTACTTAGCCTCGGCAGTTCGCGGAGGCCGCGCTTTTTGTGGTCGTTGATAGTAGAGTCTTTAGAGGATCAAAAGGGTTCCCGCTACTTCTAAAGCGAACGAAGGCGCTGGTTACCTAAAAATGGATGCGGCCATCCGCGCCTCAGCATAAGAAAGGACAAAAAGATGACGATGGAAGGAAAACTCGACGTTATCGATGCAGATGCCCATGTCATCGAAACTGAGCATACATGGGACTATTTAGAACCGTCTGAGCAAAAATATCGTCCCCTGCTATTTTCGTCGCCTCACGACCCTATCCAGCAGTACTGGGTGATCGACGAAAAAATCCGCGGCTTTCGCTTCCCAAGTTTCACCGAACAGCAGCTGCGCGAGATATCGGAGCTGTCTGGAAGGAATGTGGAAACCCCCAGAGCGGCCCGTGAATTAGATGACGTCGACCTTCGCCTGCAGCAAATGAATGAGTTGGGAATCGACATCCAAGTGCTGCACAACACCCTGTGGATCGAACAGGTCACACAACGGCCTGACGTTGAAGCCGCGCTTTGTAGAAGCTGGAACCGATGGCTTGCTGAGGTATGGAAGAGGAGTAGAGGTCGCCTCCGGTGGTCGTGTGTCATTCCCACTATAATGATGGATGAAGCGATTGCACAAATGAAAACCGCAAAGGAAAACGGTGCAGTCGCCGTGTGCATGCGACCCCTGGAAGGGGACCGCCATCTCACAGACCCATATTTCTATGTGATTTACGAACAGGCTAGCTGTCTCAATATGGCGATTGCAGTGCATATCGCCAACGGAAACCCGGTGAATTGTGACCTCTACAGGATCTCTCCAGCAGGTCGATTTGCAATGTTCCGGGTCCCCACGGTGGTCTCCTGTTTTGACCTCCTGATGAGCGAGCTCCCGCAGACGTTCCCGAATTTGCGATGGGGGTTCATCGAGGCGTCTGCGCAGTGGATCCCATGGGTTCATCACGAGGCGGCAATCCGCTACAAGAGAGCAGGCAAAAAGTTCCCCCCAGATGTGTTCGGTGAATACAGGATCTTCGTAACCTGCCAGACCAATGATGACCTATCATACATCCTCAACTATGCCGGCGAGCACAGCCTGGTCATCGGGACGGACTACGGGCACACGGATCCGTCCAGCGAGATGGACGCCATAACGGCCTTAAAACAGCAAAGGGGGATTAGCCAGGTGACAAAGGACAACATTCTTCACTATAACCCGAAGGCTCTATACAATCTGTAGATCAAACGAAAGTTCTGAAAGAAAACTAGCGCGTACAATTTATTTGAAAGTGCGGCGATGATCAAAGCGTGGGATGCTGATGGACACGTTTCCGAATCGGAGGTTACCTTCTCAGATAAGTACTGGGATCCCAAACTGGTCGATCGCAGACCTTTGATTATACAAGCGGATCCCAATGGCCCACTTTACTGGATGATCGATACCCGCTCATTTCCAGTAAGGAGTGGGCCTTTCCAACAAGCTGGCTACCCCCTTAGTAAGGACGGTGTGCCTGCCAAGGTGACACCGGGCATTAATGCTGAAGATTCTGTAGAGAGTGCAGAACTCCGTTCCGCAGCCGAACGGTTAAAGCAACTGGATCGGGAAAATGTGGACGTTCAAGTGCTCTATCCCACGATGTTTCTTTCTTACCCCATCACATTTGATAGTGAATTGAGCCTTTCTATGATTCGCGCTTACAACAGTTGGATCGCGGACATCACCAGTCAGGCACCGGACCGCCTAAAATGGGTGACCATCGTTGATCCCATTGATCCCCAAGGCTCAGTAAAGGAAATCGAGCGAACCAAAGAAATGGGGGCAGTTGGTGTCATGCTTCTCGGGATGACAGGAGACTGGAGAATTGATGACCCTAGAATCGAGCCGATTTGGGCGGCGGCTGCGGAAAACAGCCTTCCGGTGGCAGTGCACACCGGCCACAGTTTTAGGGCGCTGGGCACCGTCAACGACACGCACCATGATAAAACAGTGATGTCTTTTTGGCTCACCGTTCAGTTTGCATTCCAACGCGTCATCTCGAAGGGTATAGCAGACCGCTACCCTGACCTCCGCATTGCCTTTCTAGAGGGCGGCTGTTCATGGGTTCCTGGCCTAGTAGAGCGGATCAGCGAGTACAGCGGCTTTCCAGGAGCACGTGGCGGAACTGATTTCCGCCGAGGATACAATGCAAAATACCTTCCGAAGGAATATATCCAGCGAGGTCAAATTTACTTTGGCTTTGAGGTTGATGAGAAGCTTTTACCCTTTGTCATTGACGAGTTCGGCGACGAGTGCCTGCTTTACGGCTCCGATATTCCGCATGGAGACAGGCTTTTTGATGCAGTAAATGTTCTCTTGAAAAGAAAAGACATTAGCGAGGAGAGCAAACAGAAACTACTGGTAGACAACGTCTCGCGCTTTTACGGTATCCTCCAGCCATAGTAGCAGTTTTGCCCAATCCCAAAAAAATAACCCAGTATACCACCCGTTAACAGGACAATTCCGTTGGTAACAT
>JAZFYO010000102.1:0-5745 GCA_036443615.1 Binatia bacterium
CCATCTCTTTCCCTCATTGTCGACAAATACTATCTTAATGGGCGCCTCTTTAATTGCTTTCAATTTAAAGGTAAACAGCGGGTTATCGGCAATCGCCGTAGACATTCTGAATCTACTGACCAGCTGCTCATCGTAGTAGACCAACATATTCCTAATAAAGGACACCGGGGTTGCCCGGTTAAACATTGGTAGGCTTTTATCATCCACCAGTCCGAGACCGGTAAACGACGGGTGGTCAAATTTCACTTTCACTTTGAAAACCTGGTCCTTTTTGATTGACCTGGCAATTCTCATCCTCGGGGGTCTGATATGTTCCGCCATCTTTTCTCTCCAGTCACTAAACAGTCAGTTCAAACATGCATGAATATACCTGCCCAACGCTATCAGGGGGAACTGCTCGCAGAGCTGCCATTTGGCCTTATCCTATCATCCAGAGAGGAAATGATTGGAGAATGCTGTCGTATATAGGCGATCAGTTCTTCAACAAAGACCTTCCCGGTATCTTTGACGTTCGTGGCGCCGAAAAGCGGATTGTTCTGAAAGCGGGTGTGAACAGATGCAACAGTGTAGCTGTTCTCCGCGGATAACGGTTTCCCGCCCACTGTCATGGATACGATTCTTTTCCCTGGCGCGTTTCTTAAGTCGTACACGAGCTTCAATCCCGAAAAGCGAATCATGTCTCCACCTACTCTGGAATATGGATCCTGATCAGTGACGCTTTCCAGAATATTCTCGAGGACCGTCTTGATCTCCTTTCCTCGCATGGAATAAGTGAAGATGTGCCCGTTCGTAGGTACGATGTTGTAGACATCTTCGGCGGTTATTTCCCCCGGCAATAATGTCGCGCCATACCTCCATGCCGGGGCAAATGAGATGTCGGTTTTCTGAGAAGCTCGCAAAGCATCGGTGATCAGATTTCCCAGGGTGCTTTGCCAATAGTCTCGCCGATACAACATGACCTTGGTATGCCCGACCACCTCGCTCAGCCGTTTTTGATATGGCCGATAAGCCTCCTCTACCAGTTTTGCGATTTCCGGGTCCGGGGGGATTCGATCCTGGTTGACTCTGATGAGGCGATATTCGAACTTGGCGATTTTTTTGTCCTTGACCTCAAGGTCAAGGCAAGCAACGTATCTTCCATGCGCACCACTCCGGAAGATGATAGTGTTGTTCCAGACGACGGGATCGAAAATCTCGTCGTGAGTATGACCACTGACGAGAACATCGATTCCGTCTACGCGTCTTGCAAGCTTCTGGTCCAAACCGTAACCGCCGTGCGAGACGAATATAACGAGGTCCGGATTCTCGCTCTTCCTGATCTCCCGAATCAGCTCCCTGGCCTCATTCTCCTTGATGCCAAACTTCCACCACTGCGCGGCCCCTACGATGGACGAGGTCAGAGCTACCCAGGGATAAGTGAGTCCGACGATGGCAACCTTCAGCTTCCCTATCTGCCTTACTATATACTGACGCAGAACGGGATCCTCCCATTCCTTGTCTGTGAGGTTGTAGGCAATAACCGGGAACTTCGCCTGCTTAATCAAGTTCAAAAGGTGTTCTTTCGGGTAGAAAAAATCCCAGTTCCCCGGCACCATGGCATCGTAACCGATGACGTTCATAACTTTCACCATCGATACGCCCTTGTCGAAGATCGAGAGCCCCGAGCCATGCCAGGTGTCTCCTGCGTCAAGCAGCAGGGTTTTTCCCGGTTTTTCAGATCGCAGTCTTTTGATGACGGTGGCAACATGAGCCATGCCGCCAATTTTTCCTTCATAGGCCGCCTTGGTTACGTAGTCTCCCTCTCTGGACTGTGGTCCCCATGGCTTGATCTCATCGAGATACCTGTAATAGATCGGTCGCAGGTAGAAGTGGATGTCATTCGTGGTGATGATCCGTATCTGCTCCGTTTCCGATGCCAGCACGGTGGCTGGGTTCGAGCCAAAGCCTAATACGACAAGGACAACCGTTAGTCGGCAGACAAACAGATGAAATGTCCTGCCTACACACCGCATCGTGCTAACAGCCTCCCGCAGCGACCTTAACGCTCTTGCTTACCGCCCACTTCCCGTGCTTGCTGCATTCGGTGATAACCCAAACAGTTGCCTCACCTCCAGCCAGGCGGATCTGGGTACCGATGTAGGCCTCCCCATTGACGGGGGTGAAATAGAATGTCCCTTTGATTACAACAGGGTCCGCGAAATTGAGGATCTGGACGCTCTTGATGTAGTTGTCGTCTTCCATGGGATGATCCATCTCGACGATGATCGGTGCCTGGCTCCCATCCTCAACTACAGGAGGCATCGTCACCCTGGGAAGATGTATGCGCTGCTCGTCAGACAGGTTCTGTGGATCTCTTGGAAATCGAAAAATCGCGCCGTGCGCTTCATTCATTAGGGAGATTCCGGGGAGGAACGGAACGGCTATTCCGCCAATGGTCGCATAGCGCAGAAAGTTCCTCCTTGTTAGACCATGTTCGAAAATCATTCGTATGCCTCCTTATATAAGGTTAACGTGCTGGCAAAACTCTGTCGTGCCTGACTTTCACTATTGCGTTTATCGCCATCCTAAGGATTCGGTGCGAGAAAGGCGGTTCCTCATGCGGACGGCCGGGACCGGAGGCCTTACAGGCTCTCCGGTCCCGCCCTAAATGATGTGCCTATTTCATTTTCAATGCAGCCTTCAGTGCCTCTGGGGACGGAACCCAGCGGACGCCGTTATTTTGTATACCGGCATCGAGATCGGTGGTAATCACGTCCCACTTCGCCGGATCTGCCGAAGAGGTGTCCACCAGCGTCGCCACATTCTCCTTTTTCGTGGTAACAGCAGCGTATTTTCCTTTCGGCTCAAACGCTACGTTGTGCGGACCCAGACCGGTGAAGATATGTTTTACCGCAACATCGTTCTTGGTATCAATAACGGTGACGAAATCGGATTTGCCCCCCTCATTGGTAAACAGCCCATATCTGCTGTTCGCCGGATTCAGGTAGAGCCGGTTGGCATCCGGGCCGGTCTTGATCACTTTAATCAACTCCAGCTTCGGGATATCAATTACCGCCACCGCCTCGGCCTTTCTCAAACCTCCGTAGCATTTTGAGCCGTCCGGGAGGCAAGTAATATTCCCACCGCCACCGGGGACCTTGATCGACTTAACTTGTGCACCAGTCGCCGTATCAAAAAAGACGATCACGCCTTTGCCTGCCACCATGAAATATTTGCCGTCCGGCGTCATGGATCCTGTCCTGCCTCCCTTGATAGGAACCATCTTGATTTCCTTTCTCTGTTTGACATCGACAATCGCCATGCCTTTTGGCTCTTGCTGGCAGGTGACGAAGATTTTCGAATCGTCCAAGGTGAACATCGCATCCCGGGCCCCGTGGCAACTGAGCTCGATAGTTTCCAATGGCCGTCTGGTTGCTGTGCTGAGAAACGTCAGATAACCGTGGTCCTTATCCAGAATGTTGCCAACTACGGCTAGCGGCTGCGTATAGGCAAATCCTATATGCAAGGGGGCAATCACTTTTTTTCCGCTCATACTGACCGAGAATTTGTCGACTACCTCCTGTGTAAGCAGGTCAATCGTCCAGAAGACATCCTTTTCATAACGCTGCGTTGACCATACGTATCGGAGGCCGGGAATGAGCCAGATATGGTGGTTTCCTGTCTCACCCATCTGAATTTTCTTGACCGTTTTTTCCTTGTTGTAATCGACAACAGAAACTGTCGGTTCACCCTGGTTGTCAATGAAGAAATAGCCCGACATATCCTCAACGGCGCTCCAATCCATCCGGATCGTGTTCTGAGGATCCAGAAAGACCAGCGACTGATACTCCTTGACGCTCATGCCTTCCCACGGAGCGCCAAACTTCTTCGCCGAATCCCCGCCTTTAAGGGTGGCGCAACCCGCTGTCAGGCCCGCCAAAATAAACACTGCAAAAAAAGCTAATTTACTTTTCATGACTTCCTCCTCGTGCGTGCTAATGTTTTGGTCTCTCTCTTCCGCCCCCAAATGCGGGTGGACATTCATTTGAAAGCACCTTTCGTCTTGCACCTTCTCTCCAGAGTCTCAAACCACGACCAGTTTCTTCTTGACCTCATTCCACACTGCCAGCAGGTACCAAAGGACCATGATCGCGATAATGCTGATCAGAGCCATCTTCCAGCCGATGACATCAGGCAGAAAGACCTGAGTCCCGAGTTTCGGCCGCCAACCGCTCGCCACCAGCCAGACCCTGAAGGCCGATCCGGCCAGCGCGAATCCGACGAGCGCAACCCAGAGCTTGACCTGTCCTTCTCCAGCCCTCACGAGAGAACTCGATGCGCAGCCTCCGGCGAGGCTCATGCCAATCCCGAAGATGACGCCACCGATGAGACTGCCAAACCAAAACACCGGAAAGACAGAAATGTCCCAGGCCCTCAAGTCTGTCCATTTCAGGATGGTGAACCCGATTACACTGATGATGACCGCCAGCGCAACCGCCTTCGTCGCTGCGGCGTCTCCCGTCATGAAAGGCTCCCTGAAGGCCCGCACGAAGCAGAGGCGCGTGCGTTGCATGACGATTCCGATGAAAAGACCAAAGAGCAGAAAGCCGCCGCGCGTAGAATAGTCGAAGGCGTCGTAGGTGAAGATCAGGGTGATTCCCAGCAGCAACACGACGAGTCCTGCTATGGGTTGGGCTTTCCTCCAGCCACCCGACGGACCATCCCTGGTTGGGACTTTTCGAACGCCCCAGGAGGGCGCGGGGAGATACTCGATCTCCCAGACGAGTAGCTTCAATCCGACAAAGGCCCCTACCATGAGACCGATCATCATGGCCACGCCCGCCATCGACAGGGCGCTGATGGCGCTGAAGAAACCTCCGATGTTGCAGCCGAACGCGAGCACCGCGCCGATGCCCATCAGCGCCCCGCCGATCAGTCCTTTGAGCAATTCCCTGGTCGGCGCCATGCGAACCTGGAACTGCCTGGCAAGCATAGCTGCCACCAGGGCCCCGAGGATGATTCCGAAGCTCAGCACGGAGGTCGAATAGAGACTGGGCGGGATCATAGTCATCTCGTTGACACCGCTGACGTTGAAGATCCAGTCTCCCCAGTTTCTCACCCCGTCTGAGACGGTCCAGGGTTTTTCATAGGCAAACAGGAGAACATTCCCCATCCCGAGCAGCAGCCCTCCGATCCAGACCGGCCACTGCCGATCGAACAGCTTCGCATAGCCATTTCTGAAAATCGCTCTCACGCTATCCGCTTCTACCGTCGTCATCTCTACGGCCACAACTTTTCTCCTTAAACTTTTCTACTTGACATTAGCCGTTGCATGGGGCCACAAGGACGAAATCACCCTTTCGTGTTGCCCAAGATTACCCCGCCCTTCTGTGCTGTGTTTGTTTTCCTCGAAGCGCGGCGCCAACCCAATTCATGCTAGTAACCAGTGTCGACATACCTTTACGAGCGCGTTTGCTAACCCAATTCTATTGCGCAAGGCGATCAATCAGCGCGTCGGCTCGGGCAACGGCACGGCAGTCGTATGTTTGATGCGCTCCATCGCGAACCGCGACGTCACGTCCGCGAGCGTGATACCGTCGACGAGTCGCTTGTAGAACCCGTCGAAGGCGTCCATGTTGGATACCAGCACTCGCAGCATGTAGTCGACGTCGCCGCCCATGCGGTAGAACTCGACGACCTCCGGCATCGCGCTCACCTTCTCGGCGAAAACCTCCAGCCACTCTCGCGAGTGCTCGCTCGTGCGAA
>JAZFYO010000103.1:0-2212 GCA_036443615.1 Binatia bacterium
TCGCCGTTGCCATTACTCCCCGATTTGCTCGGGTTGCTCGGGGCTCAGCGATAGCCATGCGGGAGAGGGATTATGTCCAGGCTGCCAGGGCGCTCGGAATGAGCGATTTTCGCATAATTTTTGTCCACGTCCTACCGAATCTTGCCAATGAGATCCTCGTCGTCGGCACGCTCTGGACGGGGACGGCTATCCTTCAAGAGGCAGGCCTAAGCTTCATTGGTCTCGGCGTGAAACCTCCCACACCAAGCTGGGGAGGGATGATCCGGGATGGCATCAATCAACTCCTCAGCCAGCCGTGGCTTTCCATTGCGCCTGGGGTGGCCATCTTCATCGTTGTTTTGGCCTTCAACATGATTGGGGACGGTCTACGGGACGTCATGGATCCTAAGACCATGGAATGAGACCTGAAAGCTGAATGATATTGATAGGAACTTGTTATTGAAGTGCCGGTGTCCAGATGCTCCTAGACCTTAGCTTTGTTGCCTTCCTGCAAGAAAGAGGATAAGCCACCCAGGAGCATAGAAAACCTGTGAGTTTATCTTTGAATTAGTCCTCGATCTGTAGATCTGAAGGGTATGGAACTCGAAGGTCCATCGCCAGTTTGCGAAGGAATTCTAATACGGGCTCGTTGAGTTTCCGTTTGATACCAAGGAGGGACTCGGCGCCTTCGACTGCGCTACTCCAATAAACCTTGCCAACTGGATTTTGTTTGAGCGCGCGTTCAAGCCGGGCTTTTAGCACGGCTCGTTTCGCCCGATTTTCGGTGTAATTACAAATCCTTGTGTTTAGCCAATAGACCAAAATCACTAGCACAACACCTAAAGATATTGCGACATAAATAGAAGGCTCAGGGTAGTCTGCAAGGATCACCCCCGGATCTTGGATAAACACCAAACCGTAAACCTGCAACGCAACTCCAATTAATACAAGCAGGGTTCCTGAGGCGGTATGGGCCTTCTGTCTAGACAGACTCTTTAGCCGCTCCAGGCTAAACCCCCCGTAAGGCATCGCCGCCAGCCTCGCGATCAGGTCCGATGAGAGACGAAAAGTCCCTAAATAAACAAAAACCAGACCGCAGAAGCCAACGGTTGTAGCTATGATGGCCACAAAACGGTCGATCGGCATTGGGTCTCTCTAAGGGATGCTACTTTCCGAGTACTCCGACCCTAGGGTCAAGAGTTAAAATGATAGGAACTTGCCTTTAAGGTTCCGCCGCTGAGAACCCGAGAATTTCTGCTACCCCCACCGACGGCCCTCCTTAGGGGGTCCCAAGGGACGACCGGAGTGGCAATCGGGCCGGTCCTCCCTACTTTTGAGTAGAGACTATCCGATAACGGCCAATTATGTCAATCCGAAGTCGGTTATCAAGCAGAGCTGAACAGTGGCTCGATGGGAGATGGTAAGAATTTTTACACAAACTGGCTGAAGAGGGATCAAGGGTAATTCTATTTTCCGGGGGGCCTCGATCCGGCGGGGCGTGGGATTCCTCCTACAGACCTAGGTGTTGAAAAATTTTCTTGGTGACATTGTGCTGGTCCACCAGTCAAGTTTCCTGCGTTTTTTGATTTTGGGCCAATGCAGACGTACATGAGAGTTGACATTTATTGAGGTGAAAAGGTCTTTCGGAAAATTTTGCCTCCGATCTCCTTCTCCTCCGAAGTGTCCACAAAGTAGCTTTTGGGTGATCGTGTTACATCAATCGGATTTGTAGATGGTGACCTGTACCGGCTTTCCACCCACGGGAAGGTCAGGGCATGCGCTGAAGGCGACGAGAAGATCCCTCTCGGCCCTTAGGTCCATATAGTTACCTGGATTGGGTCGAATCGAGGTGTGTTCCATGATCCCAGTGACCCCATCAATCTTCATGGTCTGATTTAGGTTGAAGGGACTGGGGATGTCTTCAGGGGCGATTTCTGAGGGCTTCAGGGCCTGAGAGAGGTTTTCCCAGCAGCCGTGGTCAGGGATCTCTACGTCCCTGTGATAGTATTCCCTCAGCCTTCCCTCCTGTTTGGCGAGTTGAAATCGGTAACCGCTGCACATCCCTTTCTGCAGATCGTGCGTACCCCCGCGATAGGTGTCCTCGACAATCGTCATCAGGTGCTGGTTGGCCTTGCTCATCAGCTTGTCCCCGGTACTGATAAAGATCTTCATGTTGTAGACTTTGGTTCTGGCCTGGTCGAATCGCTCTCTGAGATTATGCCGGTCGAAGGCC
>JAZFYO010000104.1:0-5384 GCA_036443615.1 Binatia bacterium
GTCGAACGCCGCCATTATTTCGGAAGTTCCGTCGTAGCCATAGACCATTTTGATCGGTCCCCCAAGTTCTGATACGAACTGCGGCCCGAGTCCGTTAGCCGCCCCGGGAGCGTTATCCCCGTTCGTAAGGCGCCGCCCGACTTTCTTTACTTCGTCCCATGTGGTTGCGATGCTACGTCGAGCACACCAGATACGCGACACCTTGTTGGCACTCGGGCTCCCCAGGACGCGGACGGTCTTGAGATCGAAGTCAGGAACATCAATTCCAGTGAGTTCCCGCTGCACGAAGCGGGGGTGGAGCAATCCGATCGTCAATCCATCGGGTCTGGATCTCATTGCGGCCCGCAAGCCGCGCAGCTGCCCGCCGCCCGGGATGTTTTTCACGACGAACCTCGGATTTCCCGGTAAGTATTTTCCCGAGAAACGCGCCACCATTCGGGCGAAGGTGTCATAGCCTCCGCCTGGAGCCGAACCGACGATGACCTTCACCACCTTGCTTTCAAAGACCTTGGCCAGATCTCGTGCATCGCTTGGCAGCACGGAAGCCAACAGCACTGCCGTTGCGGCTAAAGTTACCCACATGAAAGAAGATAATCGGTGCTTCATAGCTAGTCCCTCCATAAATTAGGTTATTTGCACTGCGGTTAAGTAGCAGTGAAACAGGTTGCCGATGGCAATCCTAGTAGAGAAAGGCTGTTCAAGTCAACTCCATGACGGCTCTCTTACGAGAATTGTGGTTCCGTGAGTTTAGAACCTCAGGCCTGGCAAGGGTTTGAGCGTGCTTTTACAGGAGCTACCGTCCCGTCGCTTCAGTGGCCCCTCGGCGGGGCCTCGACGGTGAGCTCGGCCGAACCGAAGCCTTAGCCCCGATCCGACATCCATTCGCAGGTCGCAGTCATACTGGGGTGTATGAGACGTAGACTTTCTACGCGTTTCTATCAAAAGAATTTCGGATCGGGCCTACACACAAACCAAGAACACTGACCTGCAAACTTACGCGGGGCGATCTGTGGTACGGGGTAAAGCTTCAGATATCCACCGACTTATTGCCTGCGGCCGGAGACTCACTCCCCGAGGAGAGCTGAGCAAGCCCCGGCAGGGTCGTTGCGGGAGGCCCGTGAAGCGAAGGAAGTCCCCGAAGCCCTAAGTAACAGGAAGGGAGAGGGTGCACTCGCCATCTCCCCCAGTCGGACACAATCAAGTTATATCGAACACGGGGTTTGATTCCCCGTGTTCGACCAAAGGGGAGAGCTGCCGCTTCTCCCCTTTGGAAACCCCATCGGCTTTGTATCCGCCTCAAGAGGCGGAGTTTACATTGAATCAAAGAGACATCTCGCACCACACTTTCTGACGGAGAGCCGGATCTGGGTTGACAAATCTCAGAGCTTACGTCTATCAGAAAGGATCTGATGAGAGGTGAGGAATGCTGCCTGAGATAACTCGGGAGAACTTGATTGACTTTTGCCGTAGGATGCTCCTTATTCGCCTGTTTGAAGAGGCCCTGATCGTTCTCCATAAAGCGGGGCGGTTCAGCGGGCATTACCATGTCTATATAGGTCAGGAAGCCACGGGAGTTTCCGCCCTTTCGTTTCTGGAAGAAGGGGACTCCATCTTTACTACTCACCGAAACCACGGTCATCTCCTGGCGCGCGGGGCGGAGCCTGGACGTCTCCTGGCCGAGATCCTGGGACGCCGGGACGGCTACAACAAGGGGAAAGGGGGGACTTTCCACACTAACGTAGCGGCCCTGGGATTTCTTCAAGCCTCTGGGGTTGTGGGCGGGATCATCCCGCTGGCAACAGGCGCAGCCTATGCGATCAAGGCGCAGGAAACCGGGCGCATCAGCGTTTGCCTCTTCGGCGATGGGGCCCTGGAAGAGGGAGCCGCCGCGGAGTCGTTTAACATCGCCTCGCTGTGGAAGCTGCCAGTCCTCTATCTCTGTGAGAACAACGGGAAGTATGGTCACGGCCGGGACGTGGGAGCAGCGAGGTCCTCTACCCTGGCGACTTACCCCCTGACCGATCTGCCCGCAGCATATCGGCTTCCCATCCACCAAGTGGACGGGACGGATGCAGGGGCAGTCCACGGCGTGGTTGCCGAGGCAATAAAAAAAATACGCTGGGATGGCGGACCGCAGTTCATCGAGGCTCAAACCGTGCGCTGGCCCGGAGGCGAGACAAATTGGCCCATTGTTCCCATTCCTACCGATGTGGCCTTGGCCTGGGATGTCAACTCTGTTCCAGAGGCCGCTCGCCACTGGTATCGCGACAGCGATCCGGTCCTGATCTTGATCCGTGAGCTCGTCGAAAAAAAGCAGGCGACGAAGGCGGAAATCAACCAGATCCAAAAAGGTGTTCGCGATGTCGTAGACCGGGCAGTGGAATTTGCCTTGGCCAGTCCCTATCCCAAGCCGGAAACTGCATTGGAAGATGTCTTTGCCTAAAATTTGACGGAAGAACCATGCGAGAGCTGGCCTATTACGAGTCAAAGTTGGAGGCGCTACGCGAGATTCTAGCTGCCAACGGGAAGGTTCATCTCATGGGAGGATCTTTTTTGGGTCTCAGCCCGAGGCGTAACCTCTTTCGAGAGATCGAGAAAAGTTATCCGGATCGAGTGATCTCCCCACCCATCTCCGAGCTCGGATACTGCGGGCTCGCGATCGGGGCGGCGATGGCCGGTCTGCGGCCGATTGTGGATCTGAGTACGGCCAGCTTTATTTTTGAGGCCTGGCCTCAAGTTGTAAACGAGGCGGCAAATGCCCTTTACATGTCCGGTGGGCAGACGCGCGTCCCGGTCGTTTTTCATGTGCTGCACGGTCTGCGCGGAGGAGGGGCTGCCCAGCATTCACACAGCCCGCAGGCCATGCTCTGGAATTGTCCTGGATTGGAGGTTGTGCTTCCTTCCTCGCCGCGCGACGTGAGAGGGCTTTTGAAAACCGCCGCGGGCACCGATAACCCCACGATCTTCGTCGATCACTTGAACCTCCTGGAACTTCGGGGGCCGGTTCCCGAGAATGATGAGGCGATTCCCTTCGGTCGGGCTGAGGTCAAACGGGCAGGCGATGACGTTACAGTCATTGCCACCTCTTATATGGTACAGCGAAGCCTCACTGTTGCGGGCCGTCTGGCCAGTGAGGGGATTGAGGTCGAGGTGGTGGACCCGCGGACTCTCGTTCCGCTCGATTTTCAGACGATGATGACGTCGGTTGAGAAGACCCGACGGGTGGTGATTGTGGACGAGTGCCACCAGAGTTGTGGGGTGGCGGCGGAGCTGGCGGCGCGGATCGGCGAGGCCGGGTTTGACAAGCTGAGGGCTCCGATTCGACGGGTCACCACGCTGGATGTGCCCGTTCCCTTCAGTGCGCCGCTGGAAGAGTTCATCAGCCCGTCGGAGTCACGCATTGCCGATGCGATACGAGAAGTGGCGCAGGGTAAGCGATTAAAAGTGGATAGACCGTAATTGTATTTGTACGAGTATGCATGGTATTTTCTCATGAGCACAGTGATTTGTTTGTGGTTGGAAAGGAGAAGAACAGATGGCCCGTATTAGCTATGTCGATCCAAGATCCATCACAGATCCGGAGATTCGCCAGTGGCTTGAAGAGTCCATCCGAAAGGGAAGGCCCGGTCCGGAAAACCAGGCAATTCGTGCCCATCAGCCTGACGTCATGCGGTCCTTTACCATGACTCGGCAATGGCTGTTTCACAACGGCGTTGTCGAACACGATCTGAAGGAATTGGTCCGTGTTCGAATCGCCACCACGCTTGAGTGCGCGTACTGATCGCATCAAGGAACTGCACAGGCTGTGCAGAAATCAGGGAGCAGGTTGACGGAGCTGGACCGCTTTGAAGAGTCGGATAAATTTACGCAGCGTGAAAAACTGGCTTTGCGCTACACGGATGCGATCGTGTGGAATCCTGCCAGCGCTGACGACGAGATGTGGAAACAGTTGCACGAGGAGTTTACCGAGCCCGAGCTGGTGGAGTTGGGATACTGGATCGGCTTCACTGCGGGTGGCCAGCGTTGGCTTCTTACATTGGCCACTAGGCAGGGCGAGCTTGCCGCTACCCTCGATCAAAATCTGACGGCGCAGAATCAGAGCGCCTGAACCACAGTCTCGGAAGACCCACGGTGATCTCCCGATCGGCCTTGGGAACTGGGGATCCGCCGCGGCCCTCATCAAGGGGGGGACTGTCAGCAATTTGCTATCAGCCAAAAAGGGTAGGCAATCGTGTGTTTACCTTTTATACAATCCTCCCCTTTATTTCCCCAGGGCGTTGGAGGCGAAATCTTGTCAATTCTATATAGGCTCAGAGTCGCTCTGGGCTTGGTTTTACTCGGTGTAGAACCGCCAGGATACAATTGATGAGCTATTGAATTGCGTCTTAACGTTCAGGATAACTTGCTCGTATGGAGCGACAGCGGAATTCCAGTCAAGTTCATCCTGTGGTTATGTGATCAATTGTCATCGCCATTTGAAGCTTGACTCGTCGAACCTTCTTCGATGTCCTTTTTTTTTCCGATTCTGTAAGCGTCAACAACCCCAATGACCCAGCAGAGAATTACCAACAACAAGACGAGATTGAATGTGGGGCTCCCAGAAGCGGTGGATGCCTGACTGGCTGCGTTCGAGAGGGTACTCATACTGATTGCCCCACCCTCCGACTCAATCTTCTCCAGAATGGCAAGGGCGTGTTGTACTGCTTTCACTACAACTACGGACAGACTGACCAAAACCGTAAGCATTATAACAACACCACGTTTATAGCGTTTTAGAACAACCTGACCCAGGCCTGGAAATATAAAACCTGACAAGAAGGCTCCCTTCAATGAGTTATTCATTGTGCCTTTCTCTGGTACCTCTCTCTTTCTGTCAGAAACACATAACTAGTAATATGCTGGTCAGTATATCACGACCTTATGTCAGCATATCACAGGCGATGCTGACCTCCTTTAGAAGCTAATTTTACTGTGATTCCTAGGACTTAGCAACGAAATTTCAAAACTGCGATTCCGGGCAAACACTGCGGCTTTGATCAGCATATCACCGTTAGGACTAGAACTAATTTGGCGTCGGTCACGCAGTACGCAATTAAACGACGCTTTATCTGCGTTCTAAGGTCATATCAGTAAAAAACAGCACCTTCTCAACAGGGTCTTTTTGTGTTAGACAATGAACTCTATCCAACGAACTCTATCGTTAACCAGGTAAAATAAGTAGTTTCGGCCACGAGCGAGAGGAAAACATGTCGCGACCGTTACAATGTATGACCGTGCTGCACGTGGCAACAATCAACAAGCCGATCAAGTCAGAGCTTTGTTACGCCCCCATAGAAACGGTCATTCACAATATCCACAAAGGGCTTCTGTCTTTAGGTCACCGG
>JAZFYO010000105.1:0-2817 GCA_036443615.1 Binatia bacterium
TCGATTTCGTATCTTCCCAGTGGATTGTATCCGCACGGCCCGTCGAATTCGATGATATCACCCTCGCTCCAGTCCTTAAGAACAGGACGATTTGTATGTAAAGTTTCCTCACGAATCGCCGGGAACTGTATTTTACAGTAATTACCGGCAAGGCCTTCGGTAACCTTGGAGAACACACCTCCAACCCATAGAGGAACGGCACCCATAGCCAAGATCCCGACTAGAAGCATAACAGGCGGAATTAACTTTGTGCTCTTCATTGTTCTCCTCCTCCTTGGTCTATGATCGTCCTTCATCCCTTTAATCCTCTTTTTCAGCAGGCAACCAGCATACATTGCAATGGCTGTGCCAATCCCGGAACATTGGAGACAACTTAAGATAACCTATTGATGTAATAGGAGATTTTGGCGTAGATGAATTTAATAAGGCATTGGAAGAGAAGGGGCAGATGTAGCGTTTCTGCTACACCTCAGTAGCAAGAATGCTACACAAGCTTTGGCTGCGGCGGCTCTTAACGTTTGGTGCTTCCCGATGGGTTCTTTACCGGGATCGTGTCTTTGCCGTCGAAGGGCGGAGTGAAGACAGCCAGGGCAACCGACGGTTGAGGGAATGTGTTGACGAAGTAGTGGGCGACTCCGCGTGGAATGAAAAGAATATCTCCCGCGGCTAGGTCGACTCGCTCCTTATCAAACATCAGATATCCGCCTCCCCTGAGCACGACCACGGTGAGGTCGTGCTCCTTATGGAAATGAGGGGATTCCCGGTCACGGACCTGCACGACATGGTGGCTTATCTCTTTCCCTCTACCCAGTGTCGCTACTTTGATGTTCTGTGTGGCAGACAGAGGGTTCTCGGCCAGGATCTTGTCCAGGTCCGACTGGGTGAGCTGATCTCCGTACCTTAGATAAAAATGAGGAGAGGGAGCACAGGCGAGGATACCAAGCAGAAATATGCACAGCGGGCCATTAACCCGGATGGTCCTGGGACTGAAAACCATAAACCAACTCCAACAGTTGCTTGACGATCCTTGCCGTGGCACCCCAGATATCCCAGTCCTGATACTGAAAGTGGTAAATGGGGCCCCACCCAGGAAATCGGGTTGTGTCCACCCACAAAGAGCCGGGGTCCAGAAGGGCAGATACGGGAACAGAAAAAACGGCCGTGGTCTCGTTCTGGTTCAAGGAAAACTCGTAGGGTGAAGGGATAATGCCAACGAAAGGAGTCACAAGGTAACTTGAGGCGGCGGTGACCTGGTCGAGCTGTCCCATGATGCGCACGTGGCTGGGATCAATCCCGACCTCTTCCTGGCTTTCACGCAGGGCTGCCTCCAACGGCCCCCGGTCCCCAGGATCTATGCTTCCTCCGGGGAAGGCGACCTGACCGCTGTGCGAGTTTAGCATCTCTGCCCTCTGCGTCAGGACCAGGTGGTCTCCATCAGGCCCCTCTTGAATAGGAACCAGGACCGCAGCCGGCCTGAAGTGCCTGCCGCTCAGTGTTTTTGGTGACCGAGACTGAAGGACTTCGAATTTATTAATACCGGTCATCTGTGAATTAATGAGTTCCGCTTGGTCGGAATCTATGGTACGTAAGGGCCGCTACGATAAATTTACCTAATCAAGGCTTAAAAATCCAGTAAGGTGAAAAAAGGGGAAATCCACCAGGCAATCCGCATACTGCGACGAGAGGTACCCAAATGGGAGGTGCCGATCGTCACGCTGATAGCGGAGTCCCGGCACAGTCCGTTTCATATCCTGATTTCCTGTATCTTGAGCCTGCGTACTCAGGATACGACCACGGCCAAGGCCAGTCATCGTCTTTTTGAACTGGCAGACACGCCAGGGGAGATGCTGCGTCTCTCGGCGAAGAAGATTGAAAAGGCAATCTTTCCGGTCGGTTTCTACCGCGTTAAGGCACAGACCATTCGAGAGATATGCCGGACCCTGATCGATAAATATTCCGGCAAGGTCCCTGACGATATCGATGAACTCTTGAAGTTCAAGGGGGTGGGGAGAAAGACCGCCAACCTGGTCGTGACCCTGGGCTACCGTAAGCCTGGGATCTGCGTGGATACCCACGTGCATCGGATATCCAACCGTTGGGGGTACGTGGGGACCAAAAATCCCGAGAAAACCGAGTTCGCCTTGAGGGCCAAACTACCGAAGCGATACTGGATCGAATACAACGACCTCCTGGTCAGCTTCGGTCAACATCTCTGCCGACCCATCTCGCCGGTTTGCAGTCAGTGCCCGGTAAGGAGGTACTGCGACAGGGTGGGGGTGAAGGCCCGCAGGTAATCAGGCCGATAGGTCAATTACAGGTTCTCTGGAGGTTTGAGATACTGCCCCATTGCCGGAAGAACCCATTGCAGGAGATTGGAAGTGCCTGAACGTTTACGTTAGCGACAAGGAATCCGGGGTTGCATCGAATATAAAATCCACTTCTACCGAAAGACCGACGGGTGGTACGACGAGGTTCGTTATGATAGCCACGAAATCAATAGAGGGGCAGGAAGATAATCGCGCCCCTATTTGCACATGAAGCTAGCCACTCCATTTAAAGATTCAAAGAAGGGCGAGGAGGAGCTCAAACGGATAATTGACATGATCTTGCCCAATATAAAGGAGATCACTCAATGAGCCGTTTACTAGCCATAAAGGGGACCGATGGTGAGAGAGAAGTAGATTCAATGTAACCCCGCCTCTTGAGGCGGGCACAAAGCCGATGGGGTTTCCCCCGTGGAGTCGCGGTCCATTACTCCACAGGGGGGAGAAGCGGCAGCTCGCCCCATTGGTCGAACACGGGGATTCAAACCCCGTG
>JAZFYO010000106.1:0-3395 GCA_036443615.1 Binatia bacterium
AGAATCATTGAAAAGAACGAGATCGTCTTCTTTGGGCCGAAAGACTACTATCAGCTCACGAACGTGGGGAACAGTCCGCTCGTGCTTTTCGGGAATCGATCCGAGGCCTTTGGCGGACCTCACGTAAGGTATCAGGAAGCTAGGGAAGAGTCAGCCGGACGATAAAGAGCAATCATGATATATCAAACACGGGGTTTGAATCCCCGTGTTCGACCAAAGGGGAAAGCTGCCGCTTCTCCCCTTTGGAAACCCCATCGGCTTTGTGCCCCCCTCAAGAGGCGGGGTTTACATTGAATCAAGCGGAGTGTCGGGCGCTAGTTTTTAACAAGTGCCTCTGATTTACCGGAAGGCCGGCATCACCTCCTCGGCAAACAGGCGCATCGATTTCTTGGTCTCCTCGTGTGAAATGCCGCCGAAATTAAAGGTGGTAGTCAAGGTGTCAAAGGTGTAGTGACGCATCGAGTTGTTTAATATTTGGATACACTGATCCGGGTTGCCATAGAGGTTTCTCCCGGAGGCCAGCATCCCCTCCCAGTCGTAGACCTTTGGGAGAGGCTTTTCTTCCTTTCTGCCGATCCTCGAGATCTCGTCATATCTGCGAATGGCCGCCGTTGCCACCTCATGCGCCCGCTTGGCGTTTTCGTCGACAAAGGTCCGGATGTAAAACTGACAATGGCGCTGTGAAGGGTCATGCCCGGCCGAGCAATCCCTCACGCCATGCCTCTACCCCCACACGCACGTCATCCGGAGCGTGCGGGTGGCCGACAGTCATTATGTCGTAGCCATGGCGTCCCGCCCAGCCCAAAGTTCCCGCGGAAGTGCCAGCAACCCACATCGGCGGATGCGGCTGCTGCACGGGTCTTGGGTAAAGGGTTATCTCCTCGAACTCCCAAAAGGTTCCCTTATGGCTGAACCGCTCATTCGACCAGGCCTTGATGATTACATCGTTCGCCTCATCTAACCGCGCACGGCTTTCCTCCCGGTCTATCCCGTAGACGCGGTAATCCAATGCCGTATTTCCCGAACCGATCCCGAATTCCAGCCTGCCGCCCGAGACCACGTCCACCACGGCATAGTCCTCTGCAACCTGTAACGGATGGCGCAGCGGAACGATGGCGATGCAAGTCCCCAAGCGAATGCGCGAAGTCCGTGTCGCTGCCGCCGCCAAAAACACTGCCGGGTTCGGTATAAGTCCCCCGTAACCTAGAAAGTGGTGCTCGTTGAACATGAAGCACTCCCAGCCCAGCTCTTCTGCCAACTCAATTTGTTCGAGGATTTGTTTATAATAGACGTCGAAAGGTGGATCGAAGTCAGGGAAATAAGTCGTCAGTATATTCATGTAGAAACGCATAGGTACTCCTCTACAATTTTTTAAGACTATCTAATAGTAAGTTCTCACTTCAATAGCGGTAGAGATTGAGCTGCCGGCGAGCACCCAAGGTCTCTGAAGAAACCCGGAATTCATCGTAGAACGCAGTTCAACGACGCTTTCATTGTATCCCGCCCAGGTCTTCCTTTATCCGATATCTTTGTGGTCGAAATTGGGCACCTGACGCAGGCTCCGGGATCAGCAGAGTTGGGGAATTCTCTGGATGGTCAATCCCATCCGGGGGGTAATATTAGATGATATTGGATTATCTCAGCTGGGAATTACGGAGTTTTTCTTTCCTAACCCTAACCTCAGGTTACCTCAATTTAGCTGGTGTTGGACACTTGATGGACACTTAGAGGGGTATATTTATGTCTGGTAGAGATCCTAGTACCACCGTTCCTACTGTTCCCAATAAGCACGCCAAGGGTAAACGATGGGGTTTACCAGATACTGCCAAGCTCTATCAGTTAAGGGTAGAACAAGGTCTGTCCTTTACTGAGATAGGAAGACCTTATGGTACTACCAAACAGGCGTGGATTAACAAACCCAAGGAAGTGGGTCTCAGCAATAACATCGAGGTGTTTGGAGGCGTCACTTTGCCTGTTGGCGGTTTGGACTTACAAAATGGCTTCCATAATTGCCCTATATCGAACGATCAGCACTAAGGGAGGCATCTACCTATGGGAGAAAATCACCAGAACGAGGATCTTGTACAGTAATCTCCAAACGGGAAGTGTCTCATTCTATTGACAGGTTCCGTCGATTCTCTCTGCCATGCCACTGGATAATATATCCTGCACTCCAAATAAACTCACACAATATCAACGGGTTACCCTACTAGGTGTCCAGTAGGTGTCCATGATGGGATGCAAGCTGCTAGGGCAGATCGGGAGTTGACTACTGATTTGGAGGGGGGGGGGCTTATGGGCCTCCCTCCCCCGTCTCAGGGTTGGACTTGCCAAAACTTTCCCGCCGTACAAACTAGGCCCTTTTAAATATGAGCTTTAGGTGGCCTATATCTGTCTCTTGGAACTCACAACCAAAAATTCTAATTTTCAATTTTTTATAGGCAGATCAGGCAAGGTGGGCTTGTTGGAGGGTAAGGAAATCTACGCCGCTCTAGGCTAACAGGCCTTGCCGCCCCTCTTTTAATCACCAATTCGACAGAGGCGATAACGAGTCAATTTTAAATAGGCTGGAATCCGCTCTGGACGTGGGTTTGCTCGGTATTAGACCCCCAGGACGCAATTAAAGAGCTAATGAATTGAGTCCTACGTGTCGTTAGAAAGAAAACGGCGGCACGAGGTGGACCGCTACTTCTCAAACTTCTATGAATCTGACTGTACCTGGTCAATGAAGCTAATGATTCTCATTTCGCCCGAGCACTTAGGGCTGTGCGTACCATTGCCGATGAAACTCTATGGCGCAGTGGATCTATAGTTCCAAGCATGTGGAGATAGTGCTCAACCTAGTGGACCAGGAGTGGTTACTTTGGCAACTCGTCTATTCACTCTTCGCCTGAAAGGACGCTTTCCCGCACGTCGCGCTCGATCATCTTCCAGATACGGTCGACGTAGGGTCCGAAGCTCGGTTCGCGCTTCAATGAGAGCTGGCGCGGGCGAGGCAGATCGATGGGGACGATGTCCTGAACGCGCCCCGGGCGTCGGGCGAAGACTACAACCCGGTCGGCCAGGTAGATCGCCTCGTCGATCTGATGGGTTATGAAGATTACGGTCTTGCGGCCTTTCGACCAGATGCGCAGAAGCTCCGTCTGCATAATCTCCCTGGTCTGGGCGTCGAGCCCCGAGAACGGCTCGTCCATGAGCAAGACCTCCGGGTTCACCGCGAGCGCCCGCGTCAGGTTCACGCGCTGGCGCATGCCGCCCGAAAGCTGCCTCGGATAGTAGAGCTCGAAGCCAGAAAGGCCGACGAGATCTAGCAGCTTTTGGGTAAGGCCCCGGGCCTCGGTGGATGTCCGCCCGTTGACCTCGAGTCCGATGAAGGCGTTGTTGAAGACATTGCG
>JAZFYO010000107.1:0-4809 GCA_036443615.1 Binatia bacterium
GTCGATTGGAAAGCCATCCCCGCCAATGCTTATAGGCATGAAGCCCGCAGTATGCCAGGAGGAGAACCCCAATCAAGGCGATCCAGCCATTTCCGAAGAGACGGGCGGCTGGATAAAAAAATTGCCCGTATAAGAGGTAAAGAAAAAACACCGGCACGATCCCCAGCACCACGGTTAGATTGAGAACGGTAGGTGCGACGCTCGCCATAGTCAGCGCCAACCGACGAAACCGATCATTCCCTGTTCGGCTCCCCATCCAGTCCGACACCACCATGATGGGCGTCCCGCCCAAAACCAGATTCATAAACACGGCATGTAAAAGAAAGGTGAAAACCAGCAACCCATGGACCAAGGGCTCTGGTGCTGGGAGGGGCAACGGGATTACCGTTTCGGCCACCAGAAATCTCCTTTTTCAGTCAACCGACCAGGTCTGACTTCTTAGCGTCACGAGGGTAAGCTCCAACCATCTCTTTATGAGGCTGAGTCGGAAGAAACTCAACGTACGCGTCAAGAATTTCATGGAGTGAATTGGTTTTTGAATTAACGCGTAAGATAGGAGATTGATGATTTCAAAGCTTGGCCCAACGCATGAAACTTTCGAAGGGTTGGGTGGAAGTACTGGGAAGATGGAAAAAGATTACCGAGGCCTTTGGATAGGCACGCTTACATGAAAGGTTGTCCCAACCCTTTCTTCACTTTCCACGGTGATGCGGCCGCCATGGGCATCGACAACATCTTTGACAATTTTGGTCCCCAGCCCTGTCCCACCTGCCTTTCGGCTTGGGGTGAACAAGCTATCCCTCACATCGGGAGGCATTCCTCTGCCTGTATCCGTAACGGAGAGTACCACCCTATTCTCTTTCTCCTCGGCGTATCCACGAACGGTAATCGCCCCACCGGGGGGGACTTCAGGAATGGCGTTGTTGATCAGATTATACAGAGCGTTACACAGGCGTCGCTCATCCGCCTGGATTGGAGGGAGCGTCTCGAGACCTTCCGTCAGTAAAGAAACTCCCTTCTCGCCGGAATAAAAACGGAGGGTTTCAAACACTACCCCAACGATACTGGCAACCTGACAAGGCGCAAAATTTGGAGGGTTGGTCACACCCTTTACCGCATCTGCAATTTCCTTTACACGATCCTGAATGCGGCGGGCATTATTTGCGATCATCTGGACGATTTCCTTCGAAAATTTTTTACTGTCCTCAATTTTTTGGCCGTCGATCATTGGCAACCCAGCAAAATGTTCCTCAAGTTCCTCTTCTAGTGTAGTGTTTCATAAATTCCTTTACATGATCCGTTCCCCCTGAGCGAGTCGAAGGGCGAGGTAGCTCAACAGGTTCCGTTCATGGTTCGACCTGCTCACCACGAACGGAAAGTTAAGATAATTATGAAACACTCCACTCGCCTGTCCGGGCTTCCAAATCATCGTTCCTACTCAATCCAATCTTTGGACTGCGTTCGTTTCCAAAACAGGGGAACACGCCACAAAGTCTTCTTTGGTGCCCCTGTACTTCACTTGACCTTTTCAGCTCCCCCTTGGCCGGCTGGTCATGGCGGTGCTCTTTATTCGATAGCCGAAATTCTGATCGGGAGGTTGGTCACGTGTCAATTTTTTCACCCTTTCATTTTATTTCCACACCTAAATCTTTCCATCCGGGACTTCTCACATTAGACGGCAAACCTATTAACCTTCCGAACTCCGGTTAACGCAGGGACGGGGCCATTCCCGAGGCCTGAGCTGGACCAGTGCAAACGAAAATGCTGCAGCTTAAGTTGGAGAATCCTTAAGACCGTTCTTGCACCAGAGCCTCCCCTTAGAGCCTGCAAGTATTATCTGTATGTTCCTTAAAGTTGATCCTGGTCTTTCCGGTATAAGCTGAAGGACACCCACTTCGGCTGACCATGCGTAGGTCAAGCAATTTCCTTCAAGACCCGAATCCTTCGGTGGGTATGGCTCCGGTTCTTTAAGTGCTAGAGGTTTTGCCTAGGTTGTGTCCTTTGGTCCAAACCGGGTTAAATTCATTTTTTGGTTTGGAGATCGTATTATGAGAAACGTGAGATCTCGCACCACCCCCGGACAAGGGTTTCCAATTAAACAAAAAGTAGCCCGTTTACCGTTGCCAATCGGGATAGACCTAGAAGCGGCGGTGCAACTCCAGAACGACACCGTCTGGCCTGCCAAATGCCTGGACCTCAGCTTCTACGGAGTAGGCTTGAAGTTCTCCAACGACACACTGCCCCCTGTCCGTGTCCACGACAAGGTCGTGGTGCAATTCCAGTCGCAGGGATAAGGTGGTTCGGCTTCCCGGTGAGGTTCGACGCTATACCGAGAGAATTTTGGGCCTCTCTTTCCTGGATGAGCCAGCTGGCCAAACTCAGGCAGCGGAAGATGTCTTCACCAACATCCTCCACACCATTGAGAGGGAGGAGATAAGGCAGAGAAAAAGAAAGCTTTCGGCACAAACATTGCTAATTTTTTAACCCATACCGTTGGGAGCAAAGACCATAATGGGCGGTTCATGTTCCGGGTCCTGCTGCTGCACTCTGGGTTACCTAGTTTCTTGCCCGGAATTCTACCTAACTTCTCCGGTACGTGAAAGGGTTAATGGATTCCCGCTTCCGCGGGAATGACAAGCAGTGGGGTCATGCCTGCTAAGCCTACCCTCGAGAAATCGGGGATCGGCCTCCAGGCTCTTGCGAACGACACATAACCGACAGGCGTTTTGTTTGGCATTCTAAACATTTCCCTTCAGCTGCCGATAAACCATAGTAAACCCCCGGGCTTAACCATCCGCAAAAAGATAGATGTAAGCGCTGTTGAGTCTTAGGAAAGGAGATCGTCAATGAAGAAAGCGAGGCTGGCGGGTTCATTAGGCGCCATTCTGAAAGGCTGGCTGCCTGATAAACTCCAAGGGCAGAATCAACCAGCGGCGGCTCCCGAAGCCACACCTCCCTCCTCCTCCCCAGCACAGCTGGCCTCAGACCCTGGAGGCGAAACCCATTCCACCTCAATACAACCGGTCACACCGGCTGCCCCTATTGACCGCACGGCCTTGGACACCATCCGCTCCCTGCAGAGCGAAGGGGGTCCCAATCTCCTTAGCAAAGTCATCCACCGCTACCTTGACTATTCCCCCCAGCTCCTGCAAACCCTGCGCGAGGCCACCCGTCAAGGGGATGCCCATGCCCTAGAAGAGGCAGCCCATAGCTTCAAGTCCAGCAGTGCCAATCTCGGGGCACTAGCCCTGGCGGGGCTGTGTACGGAGCTAGAGATGATGGGGCGCACCAACCATCTGGAGAACGCGGTTAGCATGCTATCTAAAATTGAAGCCGAGTATGAAGCCGTACGGGTTGCCTTAGCAACCGAACTCTAGAGGAACACCCGAGGATAGGAGGAGGCACCATGAAAGGGGGCGAAACCTATTGAAAAATAAAGCTAAGGACCTGCGGGAGAAGCCCCGATATGAGTTATGAGTAAAGAGTAAACAAGGCTGAAACCACCAAATCAAATCACTAATGACAAGGAGGTTGTTATGCGTACATTAGGGATTCGATTTTCATACCCATTGGCGTTGTTCATAGTTGGGCTTGTCAGTCTGTCCAGCCCTGTTCAAGCCCAGGTACCCTACAGGATTACGAGCTGATTAAGGCTCTCCAGCAGGGGGGACATGTCATCTACTTCCATCATGCGGCAACGGATCACAGCAAGATTGATCAGGGTCAAGTGGTTTACTCTGACGGGACCACACAGCGCAATCTTTCTGAAAAGGGGCAGAGCCAAGCGCGCGAGATTGGAAACGCCATGCGCACGCTTGGCATTCCCGTGTCTGAGGTCATTTCGAGCCCATACTGTCGCTGTTTGGAGACAAGCTGGTTGGCTTTTGGTAAAAAAGCCACCCCAAGCCTCGATCTCGCATTGGCTATACGGACGACTGAGGCCAAGGCCCTGGGGTTTGCTAAGGCGCTCAAGCGCATGCTGAGGACACCCCCGCCGGCTGGGACCAATACCGTGTTGGTGGCACATACGGTGAATCTGAAGGAAGCGGCCAATATCTGTCCCAAGCCAGAAGGGATTGTCGTTGCCTTCAAGCCGGGGAAGAACGGGGACTTTGCGTTTGTTGGCATGATCAAACCGGACCAATGGGCTGGGTTTGTCGCATCTACGGGCGACGATATCCCCGAGCAGGTCTCACAACCGTACGACCGGTCCAAAGTGTGTGGAGCGGAACTCCGGAAGTTGCAGACAGCGGCAAGATGATGCAACCGTAATCCACCAGCTGCTCCTCCAAGAATGACGGGGAGGCTTAAAGCCCAGCGCCTGCCTCCTCGCCAGCGCTGAATCTCCAGGGAACGCGTCCGAAGGAGGCCGCGTTTAGTTCAAGACCCTGCGGAGATGGTGCAAGACAGGCTAAAGAAAACTCTTCCAGATGCAGTACCTCAAAGACATCCCCATACGAACCAAATTCGTGCTGTTCCCTCTCATCGGCAGTGGCTTTCTTATTGCGACATTAATACTCTATGCGACTCACTTAAACTCGGAAAGACAGGCCTTGGCGCATACTGAACAAGAGAACCTGGCTAAGGTTGGGGTATTATCAGACTTGTTTGCCCAGCTTTCGCGCAATCATGTGCGCATTTTTACCATGTTGTCATCTACTGCTGAATTTCTTGATGAAGAAGCCATTTATGAAAATGGGAAAAAGACTCTATATTTAATTTACGAACTTGAAAAGAAAATTTCTCAATTAACCCGCCAATTCACACTTAAGACACAAGAGGAAGAACATCTGAGTACGCTTATTGTTT